>NZ_BCVS01000083.1:0-10856 GCF_001591865.1 Lacticaseibacillus pantheris DSM 15945 = JCM 12539 = NBRC 106106 | reverse complement strand
AAGCCGGAGCTCACCAACCCGGCCAACGCTGCTGCGACGACCAAATTTTTTGCGTAAATGCGACGCCATAGATTTTTTGCCGTGACGTGCTTGGAAAGCGCTCAATAAATTGGTAGAATTGTAAGAGTTGCTTGCACGGCTAGTGCGGAAGGGGGCAGCAATGCGAAATTCCCGTTTTAACGGTGCGTGGCGAAATCAACCGTTCGTAACGTACACCTTATTGGTCATCACGATTGGGATGTTTGTACTGGAGACCACAATGGGTGGCAGCACTTCAACTAAGGTGCTCGTCACTTTGGGTGCCCGGTTCAATCCTTATATCGTCCTCTTTGACCAGTGGTGGCGACTCGTCACCCCTATTTTTCTGCATATCGGCATTGTGCACTTACTGGTGAACATGATGTCGTTATGGTGGCTAGGCCGAATGACGGAAACCGTCTTTGGGCACTGGCGCTTTCTAACAATTTATCTTATTAGTGGCATTGTTGGTAATATTGGTGGCATGATTTTTGATGGGGCCAATACCGTAGGTGCGGGCGCGTCCACATCGCTGTTTGGGTTGTTGGGTGCATTTCTCATGCTGGGAGACAACTTCCGCCACAATCCGGCCATCAACGCGGCCGTGCGGCAGTTTGTCATTATTGTGGTCATTAACTTGGTGTTTGACCTTACCCAACCGACCATTGATATTGCCGGTCACATTGCGGGACTCATTGGTGGTTTCCTGATTGCTGGGGCCGTTGGATCTCCGCGAGTTGGTACGATTGCACCCGCCAAGCGTGTGCTGATGGGCGTACTTTTGGTGGTCGTACCCGTAGCCATGTTCTTAATCGACGGGTCGAGGATATTGTGATGAAGACCTATAATGACGTTCTGAAGTTGCTTAAACAGTTTGGCACCTACATTCACGTCGGCAAGCGCTTGTATGACATGGAGCTGGCGGCAATCGAATTAGACCGGCTGGCAAAGTCGGGGCTGATTGACCGTAAAACCTACGCCACCGCCAAAATAATTTTGAACCACGAGCATGAAGAAGAGCAGCGTCATCCGCTCAAATTACAGCAAAAAAACACATTCGGAGGAACAAAGTAATGACTGACCAGAAATTGATTGGTGTGGACCTCGGGGGGACCACGACTAAGTTTGCAATCACTACCGCTGACGGTGAGATTCAGCAGCGGTGGAGCATTGACACCAACGTTTTGGACGAAGGGGCCCACATTGTCCCTGACATCATTGACAGTATCAACGAGCACATCTCGCTCTACCAGATGAAGCCTGAAGACTTTGAGGGCATTGGTATGGGTTCACCCGGTTCCGTGGACGTGAAGGCCGGTACCGTTACTGGTGCCTACAACCTCAATTGGAAGACCACGCAGAACGTTAAGGCTGATATTGAAGCGGGCACACACCTGGCCCTCACGATTGATAACGACGCCAATGTCGCTGCTTTGGGCGAACGTTGGCGCGGTGCCGGCGAAAACGAACCGGACGTTGTGTTCGTGACGCTGGGTACCGGTGTCGGTGGTGGTGTGATTGCCGATGGTCGGTTGTTACACGGTGTTGCCGGCTCGGCTGGTGAAATTGGCCACGTTTGTGTCGACCCACATGGGTACCTTTGTACTTGTGGAAACCACGGTTGTCTGGAAACGGTCGCAAGCGCAACTGGTGTCGTACGGGTAGCGCGTGAAATGGCCGAGGAATACTCCGGTAATTCGTCCATCAAGAAGACGTTGGACGATGGCGACGAAATTTCGTCCAAAATCGTCTTTGACGCCGCCAAGAATGGTGACCCGTTGGCAATCAAAGTGGTTGACCGCGTAAGTTACTTCCTGGGCCTAGCGTTGGCTAACGTCGGGAACACGATGAACCCGCGTTACGTTGTCATCGGTGGCGGTGTGAGTGCGGCCGGCGAGTTCCTGCGTAGCCAAGTTGAAAAGTACTTCAAGCAATTTGCGTTCACGAACGTGCGCGAAACGACCGAAGTACGGTTGGCAACGCTTGGCAATGGTGCCGGCGTTCTTGGTGCCGCACGTCTTGCCCTAAATTAACCTCATGGAGTTGTAAAGGAGAGTCTGGCTATGTTTGCCAAAGGATTATCGATTATTAATTCAGTCGTCATTGCTGTTGGAATTGTCCTGATTTTCTGGGCGGCCAACTGGTTTTACAAGTACGTCGTTACGCGGCGCCTACGGAGCGTCGGTGGTGAAATTAACGCCGATGAGTTTGAGCAAAACATGCGTAAGGCACAGATTATTGACCTCCGTGAAACCAACGACTTCAATGGCGGACACATCCTGGGCGCACGTAGCATGCCTCTCACCCAGTTTAAGGACCGGATGACCGGTCTGCGGCAAGACCTACCCGTGTATCTTTACGATACCACCGGGTCCATGTCCATCCGGGCGGCTCAGATGCTTAAGAAGGCCGGCTTTACACAGGTCTACTGGCTGAAGAAGGGTTATGCCGACTGGTCTGGTAAAACTAAAAAGAATAAGTATTAGCAGTTAACGGCGACGGTCAGCGGACCGTTGCGCCATGTGACCGCAAGTAAAAGCACTCACCAAAGATACCGCTAGCGGGTTTGGCGGGTGCTTTTCACGTTGTTGGGTGGTCTGCAGAAAAACGCCGTTGCACCAGCCCGTGATGGGTTGGTGCAACGGCGTTAGGTTGGTGCGTGATTCATCGCGGCAATTAGCCTTGGTGAGCGCCGCGCGACTTGCGAATTGCACGCCGGCGGTTCGTGTTAATTTCTTCTGCCTTGTCTTCGACAGGGTCAACGTAGGTCTTCTTAAATGCATAGACACTACCGGCAACGGCACCGGCTGCTGCCAGTACCCCAGTCAAGAAGCCTTTTGCGAATTTGTGGGCCATAGTTACTACCTCCTTATAGTGGGGTGCAATATACTTACATTTCTTATTATAATTCATATAGGGGATAATATGAACGCTTTCAAACCAAAAATTATTATGGTGGCTGGTCCAACCGCCGTGGGTAAGACCGCCACGGGGATTCGGCTGGCGCAGACACTGGGCGGAGAGATCATCAATGCGGACGCGTTCCAGGTTTACCGGGGGATGGATATCGGTACCGCAAAGCCCACAGCGAAGGAGCTCGCGGCCGTTCCCCACCATTTAATTGATATTCTTGATCCCGGGGAGCCGTATTCCGTGGCACGGTTTATCGAATTAGCGGGAGCGGCTATTCAGGACATTTCGGGGCGTGGATTAGTGCCAATTTTGGTGGGCGGTACCGGCTTTTACCTAAATGCACTGCGATTAGGTCTGCCACTAGGAACTGATGGTGTGAGCCCGGAACGGGTGCGTTGGCAGAAGTTCGCGGACGAATACGGAAATCGTGCCATATGGGACGAGCTGGCAAAGAGGGATTCTGCCGCGGCGGCAAAGATTCCGGTCGCGAACGTGAGACGTACCGTCCGTGCCCTCGAGGTAATTGAACAAACGGGGACCCTTTTTTCCGCGCAACCCGCGCCGGTACCGCAGTACGACACCCTGGTTTTGGGGCTAACAACTACCAGGGAGCTGCTCTATCAACGCATTAACGAACGGGTTGAACAGATGGTTGCCTCTGGGCTGGTTGACGAGGTGCAAAGCATTACTAAGCAATTCGGGACACATAATCAGGCCTTGGCGGCGATTGGGTACAAGGAGCTCATACCGTACTTTGCTGGGGAGTACGATTTGTCAACTGCAATCGGACTCATACAACGTAATTCGCGACGGTACGCCAAACGCCAGTTAACGTACTTGCGCAACCAGATGTCACCTTCCTGGTATGACCTGGTCGAACAGCCCGCAACGTACAACCAAATGCTGATGCGCGCACAAAATTTTGTTAATGGTCTGGACCGGTAAAACGTCAATTTGCTAAAAAGCGTTGCATGTTAGGTTTTCTAACAAAAACGGTTGACCCCCGTGGTGAGTGGTTTATACTTAACAACATTGAAGGGGGGAATGGTCATGGCCAATTCAGAGATTTTGCGGCGGCGGGCCGTTCTGCCTATTGGTACAGTTATGGATCTAACAACGTTAACCGCACGGCAAATCCGCTATTATGAGACGCAGGGGTTTGTTCATCCGTCTAGAAATGCTGGTAACCACCGGATGTTCTCATTAACGGACGTGGACGTACTGTTGAGTATTGTGCAGCAGCGCAAGTCTGGCTTGAGCCTGGGCGAGATTCGGCGTATGCGTGAAGTGAAGGCCCGGCAGACGAGCGATTCGGACGCGCGGAAGATGTTGCAGGATGACATACTGAACCAATCTGGATTTACGCAGGCGGGCAGGGGCCCGTACGGACAAGGGTTTAACTAGGAAGGAAGAATTTAATCAATGGCACGTAAACAGTACACCGCAGACGAAATTCGCGATATTGTCAAGCAGGAGAACGTTCAATTTTTACGCCTCATGTTTACCGATATTAACGGGATCATCAAGAACGTGGAGGTACCGATTAGCCAGTTAGACAAAGTGTTGAACAACAAGATTACGATGGACGGCTCCAGTATCGATGGGTTTGTGCGGATTGAGGAAAGCGACATGCTGCTGTTCCCCGACCTGGACACCTGGATGATCTTCCCGTGGGGGAGTGAGCATGGCAAAGTCGCGCGGTTAATCTGTTCGGTACATATGACCGACGGGACGCCGTTTGCTGGCGATCCCCGGAATAACCTGGCCCGTGTCATTGAAAAGATGAAGGCGGATGGCTTCAGTTCGTTTAACATTGGACCGGAACCAGAATTCTTCCTGTTTAAACTTGACGACAATGGCCGACCAACGACCACGCTGAACGATAAGGGCTCCTACTTTGACCTGGCACCACTCGACCTGGGCGAAAATTGCCGTCGGGACATCGTGCTGGAACTCGAAAAGATGGGCTTCGAAGTTGAAGCCTCTCACCACGAGGTCGCACCGGGCCAGCACGAGGTGGACTTTAAGTACGCCAACGCTTTGGAAGCAGCCGACAACATTCAGACCTTTAAGCTGGTTGTGAAGACCATCGCCCGTAAGCACGGGCTGTACGCTACGTTTATGCCTAAGCCACTGCACGGTATTAATGGTAGCGGGATGCACATGAACATGTCGCTATTTAAGGGTAAGGATAATGCCTTCTTTGATGCCGAGGGTGAGGACCAGTTGTCCGCCACGGCTTTGCACTTCCTGGCTGGTCTGCTGGATCACGCCCGCGCATTGACGGCAATTAACAACCCAATCGTTAACTCATACAAGCGTCTGGTGCCTGGCTTCGAGGCCCCCGTATACATTGCGTGGTCCGGTAAGAACCGGTCACCACTCATTCGGGTACCATCTGGTCGCGGCGTTTCAACCCGTCTGGAGATGCGCAGTGTGGACCCATCGGCGAACCCATACCTGTCGATTGCAGCGATGCTGACAGCCGGCCTCGACGGGATCGAGGAAAAGTTACAGCCCGAAGAAGCTGTTGACCGTAACATCTACCGGATGGCTCAATCAGAACGGTTGGCTAACCACATTCAGGATTTGCCCAGCACGTTGCACAACGCGTTGAAGTACCTGGAAACTGACGAAGTGGTTCAAAGTGCCCTGGGTGACCACCTGTACCACAGTTTCCTCGACTCCAAGAACGTTGAGTGGGCCGCTTACCGTCAGCAGGTCAGTGAGTGGGAACGTGAGCAGTACCTAGAATTATACTAAATAGTGCGTTAGTCGGTGGTCACACGTCGCGACTGACCGGCACGTATGCAAAGAAGGCTCCGTGGTTAAGCCCACGGGGCCTTCTTTGCGTAGTTGCTGTAGTTGCTGTAGTTGAATGTCGGTGCTTAGTCCTGATCGTTTCGGAACGGTAGGTCAAGGTGACTAGCCTTGAGGTCCACAGTAATGGTCGGTGTTGCTGTTGGCCGAATCGTCTGGGCCATATCCGCGCCGTGAACAATCAGTACTAGCTGGCGGCCGGCGGGTAGGTGGTACCGCGTTGGCTGCAACGTTAATTGCATGTCCACCCATTCACCGGGGTTCACAGTGACGGCCGTCGCGCCATCAACTGGATTTTGCAGGTTGGCATGGCTAAAGCTGATCAGTTGCGCCGCGTTCGGCTGCTTCTGGGGCGCAAATTCAAGCGTATTTTCATACTGCCAATCGAACCCGAGGGGATAGTTTCCACGGGCGACGATGCTGGCCGTGGGTTGCAGGCGGAACGCACTCCCTATGTCCACCAGCCGTGCGCTAATAATTGCGGTGGGCGCATCAGAACGCACGCGTAAGTGTAGGGTGCCCGTTCCTTCAATCACGACGTCCTGGTCAGCTTGGAGGAGCGGCAACCATAAGCGTGCCGCGGAATAGGGGGAGTCGGGTTGGATAATTTGGCGTTCAAAGCTGTCGCTGGTATCGTGCTCCGCGTTAAAGATAGCGGTGCTCTCGTCTTTGAACTCAGCGGTAGGCTCGTCCGTCCCAAACTGGAATTGCCGGTTAGTGACGCCGGTGCCGTGCCCAAAGTCGGGTGTTGTCACCCACTTGGCGGCCTCGACGTTGTCCTGAATTTCCACATCGGGCAGCGCGTTGACCGCATCATTATCGACGCCAAGTAGTTTATTACTTAGCCATAGATTCATTTGGTCCGCAAAGTCGAGCGACTGGATATTGTTTAGGTACACGTGTTGGCCCTGGTGAAAGAACATCTTGTGGTGAACGGAACTGCCAACGGTCCGCAATGCTTCGTGTAACTTCACCACGTTGCGTGGTTTGACGTTCCAGTCGTTGAGACCGTGAACGCTGACAAAGTCGCACTGGATTTGCGCCACGTTATGCCGATAATTGCGTACGTCCCAAAAAGGGGTGTAGTCGCCGTGTTGCCGGTCCTGGGCCTGACTAATGTCCTTCAGGCGGGACTCCCATTTTGCTTTCACGCGGTTGGCGTCGCCGGGAGCCTGCTGGCGGGAGTAGGTATCAATCGCGAGGACATCGGCGTCCTCGCCCTGAAAGCCACCGGGGGCCACAACCAGCCCCTGCTCGCGGTAATAATCATACCAGCTAGAGATTGCCGCCTCTGAAATGACGGTTTTGAGGGCGGGCACGCCGCTGGTTGCAGCGGCGATGGCAAGCGTCCCGAGGTAAGACTTACCCGTCATTGCAACGTTACCGTTACACCACCAGGCGGTGATGGCCGTGTGCCCGGTACGGGTCGTGAATGCCCGCCTATTGCCGTCTAGCCATTCAATGATGGCGACGGCGCTGGCAGTTTCATCAGGGCCGCCGGTTGAGCGTAGGCCATCGCTCCCACGCGTTCCGACTCCGGCTGAGTACACGGTGGCAAAGCCGCGAGCCAGGAAGTAATCGTTCAGTGAGTATATTCCGGGTTCATCGCCGAAAACGCTGGCGGTTTTAGTGGTGTCAGTCACTTCGCGGTGTGGCAGTTGGTCTTGCTCGGGGTGCCAGTCCGCGTCAGTGGCAGCCGGTTGCGTACCCGCAGCTTTGACCTGGAGCGTGGGTTCGGGCACGTGGGTTGCGGCCTCGACGTCCTGGTCGTTAGTCCCGTGAAAGTAAGGGTTAGCGGTAAATAATGCCGGTACCTGCACACCTTTGTCAGTTACGCGGGGCCGAATGATGGTCGCTTCCAACATATCACGCTGGCCGTCACCATCGGTATCAAGGTCAGATTCGATCCAGACGACCTCGCGGATAATTTGGTGGGTATCAAAGGTGGGCAAAGATTTGCCGTTGAAGAAGGTGAACCGTTCTGGCAGTGTGTTCAACAACCCCTTTGCCGCGAGGGCGTCAATGAGCGTGACCACGTTGACCGTCCTGGTGTTCAGCAACAGGTAGACGGCGGACACAAACTTGTCCTGGTTGTTGATGTCAGCGTCTTGGTAAGGCAATCCGGTCTGCTTCATGAACGTGCGCGGGTGCTGCTGATCAAAGTCGACGCGGGGCTGGAAGCCTAGATATTGCAGCGCAACGTTGTAGAAATTATCACGCTTGATGACGTCGCGGTCGGTGGCAAGCCAGGTCGCCAAGTCTGTGTCGTCATCGACGGCGCGGTTTGCCCAGGCTTCCCGTGTTGCGGCGTCACCGTGCGCTTGGGGTTCAAAAAGCGCAAACGTGGCTCGGGCCAAGTCACTTAGCGTACGCTCCTTAGTGGGGAACCCTAGTTGGGTTAGTTCATTCTTTTGGGTGGCCAGATCGGCTTTGATCCGGCCAAATTGATACAGGTGCATGGCAGATGCCTTCTTTCCTCATTACATTCTCATTGTTAAGCCCAGTTTAATGGTAATTAACGTGGAGAACAAGCGGGTACGCGATATTGTTGCGCACGTGCCATAACGGTAAGAAAAATTGCCGGCCTTAACTGGGGAACAGGGTAGTCCCGCGAGGCGTTGCCGGGTGCAAAACACTAAATTATGTTTTGTCCAAACAGATGTTTTGGGTGCCGGAACGCTTGCCCCGGTTGCCTATGTTTAGCTATACTACTTTCAGGAGGACTGCCATGATTGTCGATATATTGATCTTTTTAATTGTGGGGGGATTGCTGTTCACAGTGACCACCGCACTCCACCAACCCCTGAACTTAGTTGTGGCGGGGATAGTTAGTTTGGTGATAGCTGGTATTACTTTCGTTCTGTTCAGCTGGAGCTGGTTTTTATTATTATTAGTTTTGTGGATGGTTTTGGTGGTGTTGGGGCTTTACGGTATGCGTGGATACATACGCAGACGGTAAAAAAAGGGCGGTGCCAATCGTCTGATTAGCGCCGCTTGCCCCTGCCAAGGACCTTTATTATACCATTAGTAATTGACATTCACCGGTAGTTCTCCCTATAATATTGTCCGTTATTCGTGCCAATAGCTCAGCTGGATAGAGCAATGGTCTTCTAAACCATTTGTCGCGGGTCCGAATCCCGCTTGGCACATAATATAGTGTTTAAGCGCAAAGTAGCGCAAGGTAAATCCCGGTTTGACGGGCTTTTTGCTTGACCGAAAAGTAGAGAAAAGCAAAAAATGTGAAATGGAATGTGAAATGACCGGTTAAAACAGTACATTTCGCGTCCCATTTCACATTTATCGCTTTATCCCTTGGCGTGGTTGGGATAAGAGTGTTTCATCTTGCTACGATAAATTGATGTTGTTTACGAATCGGCGGTCAATTTTACCCGGCGTGGTGAACCGCAATCAGGCCGACAAATAGTTATTTCAGGTTAGTTTCAGTCTTCGAGGATACGGCATTGTTAGTGAATGTGATTGTGGCGAATTGGGTCATATCCTTGTTCATGTAGACCGCAATTAGCGTTGTCGTGCCGCTAAATACGGATTCATTTATGGAGTTTGGCTCGCCTAGCTGCTTATTGACGTCATCATAACTGGTGCTGGTGGTAATCTTATTATACGCATCCAAAGTAATATCGTTTTTTCGGTCGGTCTTCATCGCGGTTATGTTTTTTCCAACGGCCTTTTCGTTAACGAACGAAACAATCAGCTTGGCGTCACTTCCACCTTCAACGTTGTTTCATTCGCGTCCGTCCACCTTAATGCCGTTTGTGGTCGCAGTGGTACTACTTTCTGGTTTGCCATATTTGGCGGTGAGGTCCTTGAGCGTGTCCCCGCCATCGCCATTATTACCCATATCACCAAGTTTGATACTCGAGTAGGCAGTCCGGGTGATGAGCTTAGAAGCAGACTTGCTGGACGCTGCAGAGCTGGGGCCACTGCTAGACGAGGTCGTGCTTCCACAGGCTGCTAAGGTGATGGTGGCCAACAATGCGGCCCCCACAGTTATCAACTTCTTCATTGTTTTTTCCTCCTCAAGCTTTTACCGTCGTTCATGTTTTGGACGCAAAAATTGTTAGCGGCAATAATCAGTGCTTACGGGTGTGGTTAAGCAAGGTCTTTTGGCAAAGAGGTGTCCTAATGTTAATGTTAGCGCTTACCTTGGACGGTTAGAGCTTATCATGAGTCCAAAAACATTACAACGTTTTTGGTCGGGCATCAACACGAAGCAGCATAGGGATAAAATCTTAGCGGGACGTTGCGTTCTGCTTGTGTTTTCAACAACCGCCTGCTATAATCAAAACGTTGTATTTGCACCCTGCGACTGCAACCGCACGGATTTGGGTATCAAAGCATAGCACCCAGTTCGGCGAGTAATCAGGGAAATAGTCCGGATTCCGGACACGTAGGAGGTGTACTCATGTACGCAATTATTAAAACTGGCGGTAAGCAGTACAAGGTAGAGCAGGGCGAACCTGTTTACGTTGAAAAGCTTGACGCTGAAGAAGGCGCCACGGTTACCTTTGACGAAGTTGTCTTCGTTGGTGGTGACAGCACTTTGGTTGGTACTCCATTTGTTGATGGTGCAACCGTTACTGGTAAGGTCGAGAAGCAGGGCCGCCAGAAGAAGGTTGTTACTTACAAGTACAAGCCTAAGAAGCACCAGCACCAGAAGAAGGGCCACCGTCAGCCATACACTAAGGTGACGATTGACGCCATTAACGTTAAGTAATTAACGTACTCTACACACGGAGGTGTAACACTCATGGAAATGCAAAACCTTGAATTCCTCTCCCACCATAAGGGGGGCGGTTCCACATCTAACGGCCGTAACTCAGCTGGTCGGCGTCTTGGCAGCAAGCGTGCCGATGGCCAGTTCGTTAAGGCTGGTAACATCTTGTACCGTCAGCGCGGTACTAAGATTCACCCAGGCACTAACGTTAGCCGCGGTGGTGACGACACTTTGTTCGCCACTAGTGATGGCATCGTGAAGTTTGAACGCTTGGGCCGTGACCGCAAGCAGGTTTCCGTTTACCCTGCTGATGCAGCCGCAGACTAATTTGTAGTAAGAGGAGAGTGTCCCGGATGGGGCGCTCTTTTTT
>NZ_BCVS01000082.1:0-11362 GCF_001591865.1 Lacticaseibacillus pantheris DSM 15945 = JCM 12539 = NBRC 106106 | reverse complement strand
CCCAGATGAGTACTGGAATGAAGCCGCTTAGAGGCAGATTCAACTTTATAATATTTCATCTGTCAACTTGACAGGGCATAGTGCACCCACGCCGCGTGTACTTGTACCCGTTTTTTCTGTGCATTATTTTGCCAAAGCCGCTGCTAATACTGCCGGCGCAAAGTCATTACCGTCCCCAATCGTAGGGCGTAAGAAACTCACCAAGTCCGGTGTCGCGTCCACACCGACCACTTGCGCCAACTCCGCCTGGTCCTCGCTGTAGGCGATAAAACCGTTGATGACGGCTAGGTCAACCGTACAATAACGTAACCCCAACGCCGTCGCGGCCTGAACGGCAACCACGTCATAACTCTGATCGAGACTTGCGCGATCATCCCAATATTCTCCGGCTACAAACGCCGCCGTATCCCGGCCGAGGTACACCTGGGTGCCCCGCGGAATCACGCTCGCCGACGTCACGTTTTGCCGTGCTAGCCCTGCGGTGACCCCGGCATCCAGCGCCAAAGTCGGTTGACCAGCCGCTGCCCGTCGAGTGCGTTTAGCCGCCAACAGAGCAGCCACGTCATGGCGACCGTCACCCACGACGTACGCATAATCTCGCGCCTGCACGGCTAAAACTTTGCCATCCAGCACTAGGCAACGGTACAGGCTACCCGGGGCCAGCAGTTGCACCATGATATCGTCACCCAGTGCACGCACCACCTCGGCAAACCGCTCAGGGGTCGGTGGCACCGGCATGGCCACGCTGCCAGAACCGGGGCCCTGGGTATCGGTACCGCCAACAAAAATACTTTTGTGGCCAAAGCTACGGTCAAAATCCGCCACCGCCGCATCAGCGTTGCGGTAAGTATTACCGCGGGGTACGACCAACCCATGGGTGCCGAGGAAGCGCATCAGGGCGTCCCGATTACGGGTCAACGCAACGGCCGCGTCTGGGTTCAGCCCCACCTGCTGCCCAGCAATAATGACGCTTTGCTGTTCCCCGTCCAAAGACCACAGCTCTGTGCCCAACGGCGTCACGCCCATCCCTGCAACCAGTCCTGCACGGAGGTAGATTTGTTGCGTCAAAGCTTCGTGCTCAAATCCGGGTAGAATCGTTCCTGCGGGCTGCCCGGCTTCCTGGGGCATCGCGGATAATCCGCTCCACCCATCGCCCTGGTCACCCGCCACATTCGCGAACCCTCGAGCCAATTCAGGCAAAGGCGCCGTTTCATCGTCGTTCACCGCCAACGTCAACCAGCACAGGTCGCGTAGGGCTGCCAGGTGAGCCGCGTCCGGGATACAATCAGCAGGCAGGTCAAGGTCAACCGTCAATACCCCGCGCTCGGTCAAACGGACGCCAGCCAACGTGACGGTACCGGGAACCGCACCAATTGTTGGTTCGCCCACCGTTTGTTGGTAACGCCGCAGATTAGTGAAATCCACCCCAGCCGGTGAAAATTCTGGTGCGGAGGGCCGCAACAACTGCGCGATGCCGGGCAATCGACGCTGCAGGCGTTGGGCCCAGCGCAAATACCAACCGTTACGGTAAGTAACATAGCCCTGAGCCTGTACCTCTTTGCCGGAATCCGTAAACAGGTCGGTAAAAATGGCCTCGGGCAACGCTAACTGCACGCGCACCCCCGCGTTGGTCGGCGTCCAAGCGCTCACCCCCACCATGTCTGGGGCGGTGTCCACGGCGGCGCGCCAACTCGACCAGGCCAAGTGGGTGTCGACCGTTTGCGCACCCATAATAATGGCCGCCGCGTCACTGATTGGGTAGAGGTACGGACTCATTCGTGAGTCGGCGGCGGTGGGTTGATTCCATCCACCGAGTCGCAAGATTCGTACCGGCAGATCGGTGCGGAGTGCGCCCATTCCGTGCGCGAATATTTGTTGCATGTCGTCCGTCATTTGCATGATTGTGATCCCCCATTTCTTTACCTACAATACCACGATAATGGGCAAAGACGCGAACGGACAACTGGTCAACATGACCCCGACGTTAAGCTTGAATAACGTCAGGCTCAGTTAACACCGCTTCAGCATCTTGCAAACGTTGTCAATGCCGCACTCCCGCGCTTTAGACAAATTTTACCAAGAACAAAGTATTGTATCTGGTGGTGGATAATGCTATATTATTGATGAAGCCACTAAGGTGTTCGCTCTTCCCTCTAATCAGTTGACCGAACATTCTCATTACATTGGGAATATGGGACTAGCACGACAATTGTGCTATATCACTTAGCACACACGAGCGCGCTGCATATATTCCCACCTGCTTTATCGCGGGTTCACAAGAATTGGGAAGCTACAACGGCACCATTTAGTCCTTCAAATCAAAAGACAACTTTTGGCTGGCCTCGCGCCAGTTTTTTTGTGGTTAAAATGAGCACGCAACTACGCTCACCCTTAAGGAGACAATAATGTTAATGATTCTAATGCTTCTGTACGCCGTTATTCTAGCCGCCATTGCTTGGTACCTACTTAGTCACCGGACCAAACCATTTCTCACCTTTACTCAACCCAGCACACCGCTAGCCCAAGCTATGGGTCTGACTGGGTACAGCCTCATAGTGGCGGCGGTTTTGTCGTTGGTGTCAGCTTTTGTGAACATTGTGAATCTAGCCCTAGTCGCACTCGTTCTGGGGGCAGCAATCATGGGTCTGTTTGCGCTATCATTTACGCGCTACCTATGATTCCAATCACGCTCTCATTGTCATTGAAAAAGCTTTCACAACATTGTATGCTTAAGGTAACCTAATGAAGGAGGTGGGCTTATGCTTCAACAATACAAACACATTTTGGTCGCCGTCGACGGTTCTTACGAGGCGGAGATTGCATTTAAGAAGGCCATCGCCGTTGCCCAGCGGAACGATGCGGAACTACTCTTGGTACACATTGTGGATACCAGGGCATTCCAAAACGTCTCCAGCTTTGACTCAGCAATGGTTGAACAGGTAACGGCGGCCGCCAAAAAGACCATGGCCGACTACGTGCAGACCGCGCAGGACGCCGGCTTGCAGGACGTTAGTTACACCATCGAGTATGGTGCGCCTAAGACTGTGATTGCCCGCGACATCCCGAAGGAACGCCAAATTGATTTGATCATGATTGGGGCCACTGGACTGAACGCGGTTGAGCGGCTACTGATTGGGTCTGTTACTGCTTACGTCACTCGTGAAGCACCTTGCGACGTACTCGTTGTCCGGACGGATTTGGCCAATAAACCAGTCCTGGCCACCACTAAGCAGCCATCACCAGATAATGAAGAATAGTGCACAAGCACACCACCTTTCCACATCGTGGTGTCTGTGTTCTGACAAAAATAACACCGACAGAGTAACGCTTGACGTTACGACCTGTCGGTGTCTTTTTTACCCAAATCATTTATTGATAAATAACGTTGCAACTTTTGACTTAACTAGCTATTTCCGCTTGTAGACTCGCCGCTAAGTCGTGGTTTTGATTAACACTAGCCAGGGAGATTGCGACCGTATACGCCTCGGTGGTGTTCTCAGCGCGTAGTTGCACAAGGCAGCGTGCCCGTAGCGCGTAGAACTCATCGAGTAAGAACAAGCGTTCATTATCCACGGCTAGGTTAATTGCGTCCTCGGTACGCTCCAACACTTCTTTGTGGTCTCCCAGTTGGAACAGCGCTTTACAAATATACCACCTAATGAGTAGCGCGCTATCTAAGAACGTATCCCCTTCCCGGTGAATGTCCTGCAGCAAGGTTAGCGCCTCGGTAACATAGATTCGCGTCCGTTGTAGGTTATCCATGTCTGCGTACGCCAACGCTAATCCCAACACGGCCATGACCGCGTATACATCCGCATCCTCACCGGCAAAGAGTTGCAGGACCCGGTTGAAGTAGAAAATTGCTTCCTCGGGTTTGTGGTTACCGATGAGTTCGATCATTCCACGAACATAGTAGAAACGTTTGTGGTCGTCAACAGTCCGCAAATCAGTTTCATCTTCCAAAACCTCAAGCTCCTGTGCGGCTTGCTGTGGCTGACGCTGACGAATTGCACTAATGGCGCGGTTCAACGCTATTTGCACCGTGTTTTGTGGTTCAACCACCACATCAGTCATTTCTACCCCTAATCGTCTGACAATCCGTACAAGAATTTTCATACTCGGAACTTTGTTCCTCTTTTCAACGAGGCTAATCGTCGCCTGGGTACAAATGCCTTCCGCGAGCTTACTCTGTGACATCCCCCGGAGCTTACGAAAATAACGTACCCTGTCGCCTAAAATCCGTACTTCCTGTCCATCATTTACCATATACAGACACCCCTCTGGCGGTCACAATCGTGTCCACCAATTCTCTGGTACAAATACTGCCATACCAAGCAACAAACAACTATAGGTTAATTATATCCATAAAAAGAAAGCCCCTGCACTAAAATATTTTTAGCGCGGGGGCTTATAGTAGGATTAAATGACAGTCTCGATAAGCGGTTAGCTTGCTCAATCATTACACAAAGCAATAATTAACCGGCCGTACAACCGTAAATAGATATTCGTCTAATGGTGAGTCTTACGTGCAAGTAAATCGCCGATAAATTGCACAATGAAGACCATGACCAGAATGAAGATCAGGCTGACCCAGATGACGTCGTTTTCGTAGCGTAGGTAACCAGTGTTAATTGCCAAGTTACCCAAACCACCACCACCAATGGCACCGGCCATTGCCGTTAAACCAATGATACTGATAATCGTGAGTACGGAAACCCGAATCAACTCGGACAAGCCTTCGCGTAGATATACGCGGAAGATAATACCGACTGGCGATGTCCCCATCGCCTGGGCCGCTTCCACCACGCCTGCGTCAACGGTTAAAAGCGCATTCTGTACCTGCCGGGCGTAAAACGGTGCGGAACCCACAATTAACGGTACTAGGGCGGCGGTAGAGCCAATCCCGGTCCCCACAATCACGCGGGTAACCCCATTCAGGATGGCCAGCAGGATGACGAACGGAATGGAACGAAACACGTTGACCACTTTGTCCAGAACCGAATAAAATGGCCGGTTCTCCAAAATACCGTGTTCGTCAGTCACAAGTAGTATAATTCCCAGCAAGAGGCCGATAATGCCCGCTACTAAACTGGTCCAAAAGGTCATGTAGAGGGTTTGGTTAATCGCGTCAACCACCCCATCATCACCATTCCACAACGGGACAACGTTCGGGAAAAACTTTTCAAAAAATTGCATCATTAGTCCTCACCCCCAACTGCCTCCAGGTCCACATCCGTAACGGTGACATCGTTTTGCTTGAGGTACGTCAGCGCCGCCTCAACCTGGTCCGCTGCACCGGTGAGTACAACGATCAAGTTACCAAACGGTGTGTTCTGCAGGCTCTGAATGTCCCCAAAGAGGATGTTGGCGCTCACCCCGTATTCAGCGTATAGGGTCGCCACCAGTGGCTGATCCGTGGTGTCGCCCACATACGTCAGGCGGACGAGCCGGTTACCCGGTCCGAGGTCCTGAACGGCCGGCTGGAGCTTCAAGGCAGTCAAAGTTGCATCCAACTGAATGGTTGTATCAATGAAGTCCTTGGTCAACTGCTTTTGCGGGTGGGCGAAGATATCCACCAACGAACCCCGTTCGATAATCTTCCCGGCATCCATCACGGCGACGCGTGTACATACCTGCTTCACGGCCTCCATTTGGTGGGTAATCAACACGATGGTCAGCCCCAATTTCTGGTTCAAACTCTTCAACAACGTCAAAATGGATGACGTCGTTTTGGGGTCCAACGCACTAGTTGCTTCATCAGAAATGAGGATTTCAGGGTCAGACGCGAGTGCGCGGGCAATACCAACCCGTTGCTTTTGGCCCCCAGATAGCTCGGCAGGATAGGCTTTAGCCCGTTCGGAGAGCCCGACCAACTCCAGTAGCTCATCGACTTTGCTCTTAATCTGATCCTTCGGCATGGTTCCACGTAACGGAAAGGCCACGTTGTCCGCAATCGTCCGGCTTGCCATCAGGTTGAAGTGTTGGAAAATCATGCCGATTTTGTGCCGTTTGTCGCGCAACTCCTTAGCCGATAACTTAGCCATATCGTCACCCAAAACGGTCACGGTCCCACTGGTTGGCCGCTGTAACCTGTTAATGAGCCGCACCAGGGTGGACTTACCGGCACCAGAGTAACCCACAATACCGTAGATTTCGCCCCGGTTAACCTCCAAGTCGACGTGATCCACCGCGTGGACCTCCTGCTTCTTTTCTTCGAATAACACGTCAACATCCTGCAACGTGATGATTGGTGCATCGCTCATCGCTGTTCCTCCTACTATCCTCACGGTTCATTTGAGTGCACTGGCCATATCCATATCGGACAAAAGCACCATCGCTTAAACCCAAAGCACGGGTTTGAGTAACGGTGCCCCTGCCGTCCCGCAATCATGCCGGGCGGTGATCCTCACTCAAGCAGTACTGGCTACTTAAAGGACAAGTCCCATGCAGCCTCGGTAGAACCATTGTACACCTTCTTGATGACCTTCTTAGTGGCCTCATTCTGGTAAGCCTTCACAACCTTCTTGTAAACCTTGTTGTTCTTGTTTTTGTTGGTAGCCGCAACCACATTCACGAACGGCTTGCTGGCCTTAGTAATCTTTTCCACGTAGATAGCGCTACTTGGCTTGAGCTTAGCGTTCAGCGCGATATCGTTGTTAACCACGGCCGCGTCAACCGAGGTCAGTGAACGCGCCGTCTGGGATGCATCTACGGGCGTAATGTTCAGGTTCAACTTGTTGCTGGTGATGTCGCGGGTGGTTGGGAACGTCTTGTCTGGGTTCAACTTGATTAAACCCGCCTGCTGCAACAGTTCCAGGGCCCGAGCTTCGTTGGTCTGGTCGTTTGCAATCGCCACTTTGGCGTCCTTCTTCAACGCACTAAGCTTCTTAACCTTCTGTGAGTACAGACGAACCGGTCCGATGTACGTGTTACCGACATTCGCGATGTTCGACTTGTGTGCCTTGTTCCAGTTATCCAGGAATTGGATGGTCTGGAACGCGTTCAGGTCGATATCCCCGTCCAGCAAAGCCTGGTTAGGTTTGTTGTAGTCGGTAAACTCAACTAGCTTCAAGTTAATGTTTTGCTTCTTCAGGCGCTTAGCCACTGGCTTCCAAACGTCAGCGTCAGAACCAATCACACCAATCTTAACGGTGGTCGTCTTGGTGCTGGAACTACTACTACCACATGCGGCCAGGAAAACCGGCAAAGCAGCGACCAATGCTGTGAGTGCAACAAACTTCTTCTTCATGTGTAAAACCCTCCATAATTGAAATCGTATTTTTTATTTGCGGTTGGACGTACCACCAAACGTAAAAAAACTCCACCCCTAACCAACTGTTAGAAGCGGAGTCCCGCGGTACCATTCTAAATCGCTCGTGCTGCAGTCACGAGCCTTACTAACGAGTCAAACAACCCGTGTGCAAGATAATGGATGCCAGCCATTGCCACCTAATCCCCATACGGGAACTCGGCGCACCGATCAGTGAGCCATTCTCTGGGCACCGTACCTCCCCATTCGCACCATCCGGGGTCTCTGTTAGGTCGTATGCACCATCTCTCTCACGTCACTCGTTTACGTTTGATGATTTAAATATAGGGTACGCGGAAGCAGGGGTAATGTCAACCCTAGAATGAGTCGATTGTGAATTTTTGGTGTGAGTCGCTGTTATTGAACGACGCCTCAATTGGGTTGGTTGCAGCCCTATTCAGCAAGGCTGACCGCTATAAATGGGCTATGCTGACCAGAAGACGTTCTACTCCGTGCCCTACAAAAAGGGATTGTGACAGAAGCCTTTGGCACACGAACGATACATCGTGGTCGCGCGCCAAAAGGCAACTCCCTAACATACAAGACGGCATCAGCAGAAATCCTAAGTTCGAGATTTCCGCTGATGCCGCCTTGTATACCGGGAACTGACCGCCTTTTGGCACAGCCCTTCACCATTATTCATTGCGTTTGGGCGTTAATTGTACCTGACTGAAGTCTTCCCGATCGCGGCTGAACATGTAGCTCTGGTAGTGGTAGCGCATCGACAGCACCATCCCCACAGACAACATGTTCGCCAGTAGGAATGACCCCCCTGAACTAATGAACGGCAACGGAATCCCCGTTAGTGGTAGTAACCCGATGTTCATCCCGACATTTTCAAAAACGTGGAAAATGATCATCATGATGACCCCAGTTGAGATGTACGCGTAAAACTCATTTTTGGTATCAAACGTCACGCGAATCATCTGGTAAATCAGCAGGAAGTACAACAGTATCAATACCCCAGACCCGAGGAACCCGGTCGTCTCGCCAATAACCGAAAAGATCATGTCGGAAGTCTGGACGGGCACCGTAACCTGCAAATTGCCTAACCCACTACCGGTCAGACCGCCAGAACCGATGGCCTTCATCGCTTGCCATAGCTGATAGCTATTCCCTGACGTAGCTCCAGACGGATCCAACCACGAGTCAATCCGCGCAAATTGGTAGGCTTCAAACCCTACCCGCTCCAAAATCACGCGTCCCCAGGATTGGGTAACCAAGAGGATGGTCCCCCCGCCGACTACCACCGCAAAGATGGCCACCGGTAGGATAATCTTCCAGCTAATTCCCGATATGAGCACCACCCCGGCAAAGATGGCCAGGAATACCAACGTACTACCAAAGTCGTGCTGCAAAATCATCAGGACGACCACGGGTAGGGTCCAAATTAGCATCTGACCCAACAACCGAAAGTCGTTGCGCACTGAGTGACTAACCTGAGCATTGTGTAAAGTGACCACCCGCGCCAACATTAAAATGTAAGCTGGCTTCATCACTTCACTGGGCTGAAACGTAATCGGCCCAAACTTAAACCAGGACTTGGCCCCGTTAGCTAACGCCGTTTGCCGGTCGTACAGAAACAGGACGGCAATAAGTAGGAAGATGCCGACCCAATAAAGTACGGGGGCAATCCGCCATAACTGTTCGGTGTCAAACCGCATGACCACCGCGATACCAGCAGCCCCAATCGCATACCAAACTATTTGCATAATGACGGCTTTGATTGCCGCCCCCGTGCTACTGGCATTGGCAGTTGCCATAAAGATGGCTGCGCAACCGACCAACGCTAACAGCATGATGGTCAGGATGATCCCGTAGTCAATACGGTCCCCCTGCTGTTGTTGCTCTTTTTCGTTATCAGTGGCCACGCACTGACCCCCTTTAACTTAAAACCTAGTGCTGGTGCAGGTGAAACGTTGCAATTAGAAAGCTTACAGCGTCATCTTCGGTCTTAAACCGGTCTGTCTCTTCACTACCACTCACAACCGCCACGAACCGGTCACCATCAGTACGGATGTAGCCCAATTCCTGTCGGCCCATGTTTAAGACGGACACGGTCTGACCACCACGTTGTTCATCCGCCATGGTCAGTTTCACCTTTTGTTCTTTACTCATTACTTAACCCCACTTGCCTGATTGTCAGTTGTTGCCGGGTTACGGCGTAAACTAAAGTGGTCCGGTACATAATCAATACCACCGGGTACCAAAGGATTACACCGTAATATCCGCGCCGCCGCCATTAACGATCCACGGAGTGCACCGAAGCGGCCAATCGCGGTGATGGCATAGTGGCTACAGGTGGGGTAATATCGGCACGAAGCCGGTAGTAACGGCGAAATAAACCGCTGGTATCCCCGAATCAACTTTGTCAGTAACCACCGCATAACCAACACCTCACTCTAAAAACTTACCGATGTGCGTCCAGGTGCTGGGCAAAAAAACGGCGAACGGATTACTACCGCCGATGGCAAAGCCGATCATGGTCCCCAATATTAACAAAATTATGCAGATACCGGCACCAATTAGCAGCCGCGCACCAAACCGTTTAATCGCATCAGTCTTTAACAAAGATAATCACCTAGATTAGTACTGCTTGTGGTGCTGGATGTTGTCCAACAACACACCCGTTCCCAAAGCCACGGCATCCAGCGGGTCTTCCGCTGTCAGCACCGGCACGTGTAGCTCGGACGCAAACAACTGCGAAATACCGTTCAGCAGCGCCCCACCACCGGTCAGCATAACTCCGCGGTCAATAATATCCGCAGACAGCTCTGGTGGCGTCATTTCGAGCACTTCCTTAGCTGCCGCAATGATGGAAGCCATCACGTCACTGAGCGCTTCCTGCAACTCTGTAGCGGTCACCTCGACCTCACGGGGCAGCCCGGTGGCGATATCGCGACCGCGTACCTGCATGGTCTGCTTTTCGTCAGCTTCGTAAACCGCACCAATGTTAATCTTTAGTTGCTCAGCGGTGTGTTCACCAATCAGCAACTTGTGCTTGTTTTTGACGTAACTCACGATAGCGGCATCCATCTTGTCACCGGCCAACCGTAAGGAGCGGCTCGTTACAATCTCACCCATGGAGAGAACGGCAACGTCGGAAGTACCACCACCGATATCAATAATCATGTTACCCTGAGGCTGGAAGATATCGAGACCGGCACCAACGGCAGCCACTTTGGGTTCAAATTCCAAGTATACCTTGCCACCACCGGACTTTTCAGCTGCCTCAATGATGGCCTTCTGTTCGATGGACGTAATGTTGGTGGGCGCGCAGATCAGAATACTAGGCTTGCTCATGAAGCCCTTAACGTTCAGTTTGTTGATAAAGTACTCCAGCATTGCCTCGGTAATGTCAAAGTCGGCAATGACGCCGTCCTTGAGCGGGCGAATGGAGCGGATGTTGCCGGGAGTCCGGCCAACCATCTTGTACGCCTCGGTACCGACCGCAACGACCTTACCGGATTGCGTGTCAACGGCGACCACGGATGGTTCGTTCAGGACAATGCCTTTGCCCTTGACGTTGATCAGGACGTTAGCCGTCCCCAAATCAATCCCAATGTCTCTTGCCATGAAAAATGTTCTCCCCTCAGATGTTTACTCGTCACATTATAACATAGGTTGCGTGGCGACTTTTATAGTAAGTAAAACAGGTTACGCGCCGCCTGGACTAGTGATAGAAAGCATGATGACACCAGGTATCCCAAAGCTACGGCGATAAAAAACAACAGTAACCGCGATTCATTCACGCGGTTGGGTTTGAGAATTTTATCAAAACGCAACACAATCAGCAGTCGCCAAGACATGATGATAAACACTAGGTGTGACATGAACGTGAAAGCGGCGCTGAGACCTAAAGAAGTGTCCATTATAAAATCCTCCGCGTACCATAATACCAAAAACGGGACCAACACTAAAGCGTTGCACACCCCGATTGCATAAATATTCCGTTAAGTTACGAGGTGCATGCCTGCAAAGCAATGGTGGGGTTGCGGCAATAGTGGTTGCCGGCCGCGTTAGTCGGGTTGGCGAGCTACGGCTTACGTGGGG
>NZ_BCVS01000081.1:0-11363 GCF_001591865.1 Lacticaseibacillus pantheris DSM 15945 = JCM 12539 = NBRC 106106 | reverse complement strand
GTATTTCTCAAGCTCAATTATCCGCGGAAGGACGGAACGTCCGGAGCGTGCGGGTGTAGCAATCACGGCGCAGGACACGTAAGCCGCAACCCCAAACCACGCCCGCGGGTTCGTAACCACCCAACCTTCGCCCTGGCAGTGGCTTACCATGGAGTACCCCACGTAAGCCGCAGCTCACCGGTCCGGTCTACGCTGCCGCAAACCACTACCGTCACCCCCCACTACAGTTCGGGCATCTGGTCGCGGTAGAGTTGGGCGTAGAAGCCGTTGGCAGCCATTAAGTCAGCGTGCGTGCCGCGCTCGATGATGGTGCCGTGCCGCAGCACGTCGATTTCATCAGCGTGCACAATCGTCCGCAGCCGGTGCGCAATCAAGAAGCTGGTCCGGCCTTGTGTCACCGCGTTCATCGCCGCCTGGAGCTGCGATTCGGTCACGGTGTCCACGTTGCTGGTGGCCTCATCCATAATCATTACCGGTGGGTCGGTCAAAATCGTCCGCGCAATGCTCAGCAATTGCTTTTGCCCCGCGGAGAAGACCGACTGCTCGTCCGTAATCAAAGTATCGTAGCCATCCGGCAATGACATGATGTAGTCGTGAATCCGCGCCTGTTGCGCCGCGTTCTGCACGGCGTCATCCCCGGCCTCCGGTTGACCAAACCGAATGTTATCCCTAATCGTGCCTGAGAATAGTTGCGGATCCTGTAACACGATACCAACATTGTTGCGCAAACTGGTCAAATCAATGTCGCGAATATCCGTGCCGTCAATAGTAATGCTACCGACGTCCACATCATAGAACCGGTTCAGGAGGTTCATCACCGTAGTTTTACCCGAACCAGTGGGTCCAACCAGCGCCACCATGTGCCCCCGGGGAGCATCAATGTTGATGCCATGCAGGATCTCAATTCCCGGCAGGTAGCCAAAGTGGATGTCCTTCAGCTCAACGCCTTTGCGAACACCATCGATGACTTTGCCCCCCTCGGGACGTACCTCATCGGGCTGCTCGAACACCTCACTGACCCGCCGTGCACCCGTGACGGCCTGCTGAATAATGTTGTACATACTGGTCATCTGAATGATGGGCTGGTAGTACTGTTGCGCGTACTGGACAAAGACGGCCACCACGGCCAGCCCCGTGCCCAACGCCATGCTGCCCTGCAGAACGTACCAGCTGCCAAAGAAGATGACGATGGCCGTGTTGAGTAGCATCAGTCCCGACATCACCGGCATCAGCATTCCGGCCCAAATTTGGCCACGCTGTGCTGCCTGCAGGACCGTGGCGTTGCGCCCGGTGAAACCGTCAATTGATTGTTTCTGCAGGCCGTTGGTAATAATGACCTTTTGGCCGGTAATTTGCTCGTTAATATACCCGTTCAGTGCCCCCACGGCCCGCTGCTGTTCGTTCACGGCACGGCTGGCGTGCGTAATCACCAACCAGCTCACCAGGACGGCCAACGGCGTGGTAATAATCGTGACAAAGCCCATCATGACGTTGCTCGTGAACATCATAATCAGGACGCCAATCAGGGAACCGAAACAATAAAAGCTGTTGATGAACGCCTGGTTCATGGCGTTAAAAATGTTATCGAGGTCGCTGGTAAACCGCGCCAGCAAATCCCCGTCTTCCGTGCGGTCGTAATAACTAATCCCAATACGCTGCATCTTGGCAAAGAGGTCGCTACGCATTCGGGAGTTAGCTACACCCGATACCCACCCAAGAATGGCTGAGGTCGCAGCATCCGCAAAACCGGCTAGTACGTTGATCACAATCATGGTCGCCGCGGTGTGGATAAATGGTGTAGTGTCCACCGCGTGGTGCGCGTTAAAGTCGGCTAGCACCGTCGTTAACTGCGTAACCGCATTGCCCAACAGGATGGGCGTGTACACCGCCGCGCCACAGTAGATGGCTACGGTAATGACGCTGAGTATTAGTTGCCACGGGTAGCGGCCGAGGTAGTGGCCGAAGTACTTACCCGCTACTTTGAAATCACTTTGCATTTAGCCCACCTCCTCTGCACTACGCTGCGAGTTCAGGATTGTTTGGTACGCCTTGTTGGTTGCGGACAACTCCGCGTGGGTGCCATTGCCGACGACACGGCCGTGATCCATCACCAAAATACGATCAGCGTGCATCACTGACGAAATTTTTTCCGCAATAATGACCGTCGTCATGTGCCCTAAATCGCGGGCCAAGGCTTCCTGCACCCGCTTTTCACTCCGGGCGTCCAGCGCACTGGTTGCGTCATCGAGTACCAGCACTGCTGGTTGCCCAATGAGACCACGGGTAATACTGAGGCGCTGCTTTTGCCCACCCGAAAAGTTGGCTGCCCGCTCGTCAACGGGAGCGTCAAAGCGCTCCGGTAGCTGGTCAATGAACTCAGCAGCCTGGGCAATCTTTGCGGCCCACTCCATATCGGCGGTAGTGGCGTCGGGGCGGACTTGCCGAAGATTGCTGGCAATGGTCCCCGAGAACAGCGTTGACCGTTGCAGGACCACCGCCACGGCTTTGCGAATACTACGCGGATTGAGTTCGCGCAGGTCGTGTCCACCCACCATCACGGCACCCTCATCGGGATCAAATAGACGCCCCAACAGCTGCGCCAGCGTGGATTTACCACTACCAGTCGCGCCGACAATACCCAGCATCTCACCAGGTCGCACCTTGAAGTTCACGTGCTGGAGGATTGGCGCATCATCACCAGGATACGTGAAGGTCACGTCACGTAGGTCGATTCCCCCATCCAAACTGAGTACCGGCGCTTGGTTCGGAAACAGCATGGACGGTGCGTGCCGAAGCACCTCGCCAATCCGGCCCAGGGAAACAAACGCACGGGTCGCCCCCGTCGCAATAAACGCGGCGTTCATGAAGGCATACAAAATCTGTAGAACGTAACCCACAAAGGATGTAATCACGGCGAGGTAGGCCGGATGACTCGTAATTTGGTTACCAATCATCAGAACGGCAATCCCCACCACGACGTTAGCAATCATAAAGAAGCCCGGCACCATCACGGCAAAGGCGTACCCGATCTTGATGCTGAGTGTTTCCATCTGCCCAGAAGCCTGGTTGAAACTACCCAACTGTGCATCTTCCTGGTTAAAGCTCTTCACCACACGCGCACCCATCATGTTTTCGCGAGCAATGGTGTTCACCTCGTCAATGTAGTGCTGAATCTTGCCGAAGTACCCGCCCATCTTGACGGTCATAAAGACACCGAGAGCGCCGATAACTACAATCATCACGACCAGTAGCCACCATAAGCTAGGAATCGCCAAAATAGCGAGGGCCAGCGCACCCACAAAGGTAATCGGGACGCGTAGCACAATCTGGAGAATGGACATCACCAGCATCTGTACCTGGTTGATGTCATTAGTCATCCGCACGCCCAACGATGAGGCGCTAAACTGCTCAATATCGGCGTACGCAAACCGTTGAACGCGCTGAAACAAATCGGCGCGCATATCGGCGGCAATGCGCACAGCGGTTTGTGCCGCCCAGACAGTATTTAAAATCCCGGCAACGATGCCAAGTAGCGCAACTAGCAAGAGTTGCACACCCAGATTCAACACGACACCCTGATGATTAGCGATAATTGCGGCTAAAACCTTCTGCAATAGGAACGGCTGCCAGAGAATGGTTGCCGCCTGCAGAATGGTTGTAATCACCGCCCCAGTTGCGATGCCCGCATGCCGGCGGACGTATGGCCAAATAACGCGCATGTGTAATACCCCCTCAACGTAAAATTGGGCGGGGCTTGATTGCCCCGCCGCAATTTCACCAAAACCTTATCTTCATCTAATGTAGCATATTCGTTGTTTTTCTTCCATATTTGTTCACCAATACGACTGTACAAGTGATGGTTGTGCCATCCCTCCCTGCCACTCCAAGAGTATTCGCTGGTCCTCCGACGAGTTATGCCCATTTGCACCGTTATCGTTGTGGGGCGGCCGCCCGTCGCGTGGTATACTTACCTCCGAACACTATTCGTGAAAGGGTTATTTATATGCAGATCGTCAATTGGATTATTTTGGCCATCGTGCTACTAGACTGGGTAGCCGCAATCATCACCGTCTTCCACTCGCCGCGCAATATCGCGGCGACATGGGCCTGGTTGCTCGTGCTCGTAGTCATTCCGGTATTCGGCTTTATTTTGTACCTCTTTACCGGTCGAGGCCTTGGTAATACTAAGCTGTTCCGTTTACGTACGGCTGACCGGATTGGGCTCAAAGAAATTATCGACGCGCAGCGCTCAACTTTGCCGCGCCTCAAACGCACCGATACCGACGAAATCACTCAGCACCGTGCAGCCACCGTGGAGATGTTTCGCCAACTGGATAACGCCCCGCTCATCCGGCGCAATGCGGTCGAAATCATCACTGATGGTAACGACAAGTTTGCCCGCATGTTTGCGGATATTAAGGCCGCAAAACATAGCATCCATATTGAGTACTACACCTTTTATTCTGACAAGATTGGTACACAACTGCGGGACCTACTGGTGCAGAAGGCCCAGGAAGGCGTTGACGTGCGCGTGGTCTACGACGCCTTTGGCTCACACGGCACCACCAACCACTGGTTTAAGCCGCTCCATGATGCCGGCGGGAAAACCATCCCCTTTGTAACCAGCCGTAACGCCGTCGTGAGCTTCCGCCTCAACTACCACGATCACCGCAAGATTGTGGTGATTGACGGCAAAATCGGCTATACGGGCGGGTTTAACGTTGGTGATCAATACCTCGGGCGCGCGCCCAAATTTGGTTATTGGCGTGATACTCACCTGCGGATTATCGGCCATGGGGTCCAACTATTACAGGTACGGTTCATTATGGACTGGAACTCGTCGGTAAACCAGACGGACCGCCTCACCTACGACCTGAAGTACTTCCCCGCTCCGGATAAAGAAATCTCCGGTACAACCAGTATGCAATTGGTCACGAGTGGTCCGGACTCGACAACCGAGCAAATCAAGTTGGGCTACATCAAATTGATTAACGCGGCCCGCCGTCGCGTATGGATTCAGAGCCCCTACCTGGTACCTGACGACGCCGTCATCACGGCTTTGCGGATAGCCGCCGCCGCTGGTATTGACGTCCGGATTATGATTCCCTGCATGCCCGACCACCCCTTCATCTACCGGGCCACGCAGTATTACGCCAACTACCTGCACCAGTTCGGCATCAAGGTTTATATCTACAATAACGGCTTCCTGCACGCTAAAACCATGCTGATAGATGACGACATGGCGAGCGTTGGGAGCGCCAACCAGGACTTCCGTTCGTACAGCCTCAACTTTGAAGTCAACACGTTCATGTACGATCACAGCATCGTCCGGCAGCTGGCAGATATTTTCCAAAGCGACATGGAAGAAAGCACCGAGCTCACCGACAAAATGATTGACGCTCAGGGCCGGTGGCTGCGTTTCAAGCAGCTGTTCTCCCGCCTGCTGTCGCCAGTACTGTAGGTGGCTTGGCGGCGTGGTAGATTGGCTGGTATAAACGGTGGGCTAGCTCCAGTTGGGTGGGTGCTGTCGGCGACCGGCTACGTGCCTCATAATGACAACATCTAGTGATGCCCTACATGTGCCAAGTAATGGTAGTAACTGCACTCACTAACGTTGGTAGAAATGGGTTACTGGCGGAGGTTGAGCGGGTGGTCCGCACGGCGGCTGCATGCCCGGAGTTCTGTAGAAGCTACTGCTAGTTAGTGCGTTAGCACTTACTAGCAGTAGCTTCTACAGAATCAAATTGGCTAGACCGAGTGGTTTTCTCGGACTAGGGCAATTCGCGGTAGCCCGGAACGGGCGGGAGCGTGAGGCACGTAGCACCGGCCGCGCGGACCACCCGCTCAACCGCAGTCAGTAGCCCATTTCTACCAGCCACCCCCATTACCCGCCACATTAAAAGAAGCCGATTCGCCGCAATATGCCAGCGTATCGGCTTCTTTTGCGTAGCCAGACCCTACTTCAGCGCCCGCCGCCAATCGCCCATGGCGCGCGTAAAGGTGTAGTTGCTGGCGGTCTCCTTCGCAGCTTTGCTCTTCGCCTGCCAATCATCATGGTCCGTCAACAGTTGCGCGACCTTGGCCGCCATCTGCTTCGTGGCACCATCCGGGACTACATAGCCATTCTCACCATCACGAACCAACGCCTTGGTGCCGTACGGAATGTTGTAACTGACCGCTGGGATTCCATAACTCATGGCCTCCACGAGGTTCATCCCGAAGCTTTCGGCAATCGAGGTCTGCACAATCACGTCACCGTGACTGTACTCCTTGCTCAGCTCACCCAGGCCCATGTAGTCCGCGAACTGCACCTGGTCCGTCAAACCCAGCTTCGTCACCTCGTCGTTCAGACGCTTCATGGTGTCCTCATCCGGCGCGTAGCCGTAGAACTCCATGCGCGCGTCCGGCACCTGCTTGACTAGTTCGCCCATCATCTGTAGTGCCTGTTCTGGACGCTTGTCTGGCCCAAAACGACCCACAAACATGACGGTGGGGTGCTTAGCCTCCTTGTGCATGTGCGTCTTGGCGATGGCCGTGTCGGGCGCCACCCGCACGTCCATGTGTGGGTAACGCGTTACCAGGTCTGCCCGCTGATCTTCCGTTGCCACGAGCACACCGTCGAAGGCATCTGCTCGCTGCTCCAAAATGTTCCGGTAGACCGGTAAGATGGATCCTTTGCCCACTTTGCCGGGCTTAGTGCTGTGCACGCCGTGAAAATATCCCCACTTGGCCTTTGTTCCCTGCACGTCTGCCACCACGTAGTCGAGTGTGTGCCGGTCAGCAATCAAAGTCGCGTTGCTATCCTGCTTCGTTAACTCGTTCAGGAAAAACAGGAACAACTGATCCTCCGTGCTGAACCGATAGTCGTGACCTTGGTAGTTCAACAGTTTCCACATTGTGGGCTGGCGTTTGCCATCCACATCCATCCATAATTGCTCCAACACGGGATCGCCGTCCTGGCTCAGGTACGACCGTGAGGCAACCTGCCCGTCTGGGTGGAAATAATCAATCGACGACTTAAACCCACGCCAATCCCAGTTTTCGCGGGCAACCAGGTTGTTGTGCTGGTCCCGGTTTTCCACGTCCATCGTCAAACCCACGGTGCCTGGCAACACGTTAATGCGACCAATTTCACGGCCCACGTGGGTAATCATGGAGTAGTTAGGTGTGATGGCCTCTACGTGGTATTCGTCTAACGGCACTTCGCCCAATAGTCGCAGATTCTGCTTCTTCCGACGCACGGCGAGAGTACCCTGGAAAAAGTCATACATATTAATTGACTCCTTAGCTGCCAATTTCACGGACTCCAGGTCCCGTTTGAGGAGGGGGTTGTAATTGCGCGAAACGTAAAACGCCTGCTCACCCTCCGCGTTAAACATGCGGGTTCGCCGCGCTTGCGCGTGCTCAGTACCCGAATTACGGCCAAAAACATTTTCGCTAATAAAATAGTACATAGAGAAAGCCTCCTAACCTTCAAAGTGTGCCGCAGTCAATTTTGCGGGCCACACCCCGTCAGCATCGTCCAGCAACTCCTGCCAAGCAGCCCACACGTTGTCCTCGGAATAACGTTCCGCCGAATCGTATGCGGCCGTACTGTACTGCTGCGCTAACTTTTTATCCTGCAAGATATCGATCATGGCCTGACCAAAGGCCTTGACGTCACCGTATGGCACTACCCGGCCGTTAACGTGGTCCTCAGTAATTTCGTTAGGGCCGTAATTGACGTCGTATGAAATTGGAATGAGACCGTGGGCAATCGCTTCCATGATGGCCAAGTTAAAGCCCTCCATGTTTGACGTCAGGCCGTACAGCATGGCGTTATTCTCCGCGGTATCCACGTCCGTGGTGTACCCCTTAAACGTGACGGCATCCTCAAGGTGATTCTTTTTGATGACCGCCTCAACTTTGCGCTTGGCCTCAAATTTGTTGGTCGCGTCCTCATAACCGTACAGGTCCAAGGTAGCCTCGGGAAACTTGTTATGCGCGATAGCAAAGGCAGCGGTCAGTTGATCCAGCTGTTTCTCGGGCGCGATGCGGGCAAAAACGACCATCTTGCCAAAGGTGCGCTTGCTCTCCAAAATGCGAGGCGCGTGCAAGAGTTCGTCCGGCACCACACCTACGGGAATAGTGAATAGCTTTGCCCGGGGGTGGAACCGTTTGTCCACGTCCGCCGATTGCTTGTGGGTTGAGGAAACAATGGCGTCGTAATCATCAATAGCGCTCAGCGTAAATTCATAGTTGTTGTTGACAACTGGCGCCATTGGGTCCTGCCCACTGGCATGAGCGTTGTGCAAATGGTTCACGGTGTACGCTGGTCGACGGAGATGCAGTAGCCCCCAGTCGGCCACATGACCACGGTCAAGAACGAAGACGTTGGGGTGCTCAAGCGACCAGTACTCGTCGTTTAGGTCATCCAGGAACCGGACCGTCAGTTCTTCGATGGTGTCAAACATATACGTCTTACCATCAGTACGGTCAGTTAGCCGCCACCCGCTCGCAACTAGCCCATCCTCTTCGTGCACGCTTTTGCGATAAAATTTTTCAATTACTGCATGTCCGTCCGGATCGAGCCAAACTTCGGTGCCAATTTTGTTGTCGGGTGTATACCATTGCTCCAGGCTACGAAATCCGCGGGTGTCGTAATAATCCACCCGGTACAAATTACCAAAACCGTCAAATAATTCGGTTGAAAAGACAACTTTATCGTCACCAGAAACGTTAACACGTGCGACTAAACGGTTGTCGGTGGTGTAAACTAGGAATCGAGTGGCCTCTTCCTCCACGTGGGTATCGAGGACACCAAAGTCTAGGTCTGCCAAGTGTTGCGGGTGGTCTTCAATTGCCATCGCGTTCTGGAAGTACTCAAACATATTGATTAGGTTTCGATCAGGTACATCGGCTGCCCGTGTGGTGGGGTGCAATCGAGGGTTCCAGTCACGTACCACTAACCGGTAATCAACGTTATGGTCGTTGAACAATTCAATACGCTTGAGCTGGGCAAACTCAATCCCAGACTTATTTTCCTGCATGATGCTGTTGATGAAAAATATCATCGCGGTACTCCTTTCACCGTCAAAAAAGATTTGTTTCCAGTAGGCCTACTGACACCCGGGTATTATTGGCGTCCGGTTGCCACTAGTTGCCCAATTGTACAAACTCGTTTTGTCACTTTCACGCAAGGTATTGGTAGTTAAATCTGGACACGCGAAGTTATTTATCCGGGTTAAAAACTACCAAAACCACATAACAAATGATACGTTGTTCAGGTTATTATTGCAAAGAATTTAATGCGTTTTATTCCTCGGGAATGCCGTTTTAATGCGTATTTAGACTTTTATTGCGAAAATGTCTAAAGTTTTGGCTTACACTTTTGTCGTATTATTATTATTGCTTGTTTTAAAAAAATCACAACAATTTTGACGTGATTGTTGTTCCATTATTTGTTATTTTGCTTGTAAAATGTATGTAACCACTGTTTACCAACTTTTTGTCCATATTCACACCCTTTTTGGCTATATAAGGCTAGCAAACAGTAGCTGTACTTCAGCTTGAAGTAGGCCGTATACCCATCTTTTCACCGGAGTGCACACAACGTTGCTCCAATAAAAATGCTATTCGGAGGATTATACCGTGGAAAAACACAATGCCAACTGGATTGAAACGCATGAGCGTATCACTCAAGCAGTCTTTAAACTGTGGGAGACTACCCCGCTGAACCGTATCACCATCCATGCTGTTTGCGAGGAAGCACACATCAACCGTTCAACCTTCTACGTTCACTTCGACAATATTTACAGCGTCACGGACGAGGCAGTGAATAAGGCCCATGCAGATTTGCTCGAATTTTGCGTACGCAGCGCCCAGAACATTAAGAATCCACAGTCACTCAACAAAACCGTCATGGACTTCCTGCAGCTGGTGCAGGACTCCTCGTGCTATTACCGGATGTACTTTAAGCACATGCACGATCTGCCGTTTGAAGTTGGTGGTAAGATTTACACCCAACTGTATGACAGTTTGGCCGTACCATACGGGTACAGCCATCCGGACACAACCCACGTCGAACTTAACTTCATGTTAGCTTCATTTGAAGCAGCCACCGCCATGGCGCTAAGCCAATGGATCGATAACGACTTTGCCGATTCCAAGGAACAGGTTGCCCGCGTAATTGCCCGTGAACCGTTACTTGAAAATTTGGCACGCAGCCGCGCTTGACTGACCTACCAGGCATTAAGATCACCTAGAATTGCTCACATTAATTTGGGAGCAATTTTTTTGTGCAAAAATTTGTGTATGTACAAGAAAAGCCGCCCAAGTAATTATCTGGACGACTTTCCCTTATTACCGCATAGTCCTAACTTATGCGCGTACTGTTACTTCTAATCTTCAGAATCGTGCTTGCGCCCAAGTCCGAACAGTCCTAGGAAGGCTGCCGTTGCCAGGCCAATAACACCGGCCAGGCTCAGAGATTCATTTGTGGTGGCGTCGCCAGTCTGTGGTAACTGGTGCGCATCACCATTTGCGGCGTTGTTCCCACCACCGGCGTTGGAATTACCACCACCATCCGATGGGTTAGCACCAGTGTCGGGTAAAGTAGCCTTACTACCGGCACTCGATGGAGCGGCAGAACTAGCCAGGCTAACTGCGACGCTCGCAGCACTGGAGGCCGTCGAAGCCGCAGAACTTGCCGTACTTGCAGCACTGGAAGCCACAGAAGCTGCTGACGATGCGGTAGATGCGTCACCGTTAGAAGCCGCCGAGCTAGCCACACTCGCAGCACTGGAGGCCACGGAGGCTGCACTTGACGCTATGCTTGCTGCACTAGATGCCGTCGATGCGGCCGAAGAAATCTCACTGTTACCAGGGTTCCCGGAGGCTGCGGAACTAGCTACACTAGCAGCACTTGATGCGACGGATGCACTCGACGATGCGTTGCTTGCAGCACTCGACGCGCCGCTGGCACTGGAGCTTGCAGCAGATGATGCAGCCGAACTTGCAGCGCTAGAAGCAGCGGAGCTTGCTGTCGAGGCGGCACTCGATGCAGTCGATGCTGCAGAAGATGCTACCGATGCGGCCGAGGAGGCCGTCGATGCGGCACTCGACGCAGTCGAGTCATCACCCGTTGAAGCAGCGGAACTTGCGACTGATGCGGCTGACGACGCTACCGATGCAGCCGAGGATGCTGTACTTGCAGCACTCGATGCTGTCGATGCAGCCGACGAGACATCACTGTTAGTTGGGTTCTCAGAGGCTGCGGAGCTGGCTGCCGATGCAGCGCTGGAAGCGACGGATGCGCTCGAGGATGCTGCGCTAGCTGCACTCGATGCGACACTCGCACTGGAGCTAGCAGCGGAACTTGCGGC
>NZ_BCVS01000080.1:0-11695 GCF_001591865.1 Lacticaseibacillus pantheris DSM 15945 = JCM 12539 = NBRC 106106 | reverse complement strand
CCGCGCCAGTACGACCAGCCACTAGCAGTGAGCCCATGGAACCCGTTAGTGATGCAAAGTGAGGTTTGCGGGTGTATGATAACATAATAATGAGAAGCATCTCAGCACTTTATTATATTAATGCCAATCTACACATTTAATTAGGGGGTACGCTTTTTGACTTCTACATACGCTTTTTACCAGGCCGGCATGCGCCTGTACGATTTTACGACCGGAGATGATGACACCATCGTGACACGGTACGACCACCAACCAGTTACCAACGAACCACTAACTGACGCCCTGGCAACAGAGTTGGGGGCCGTGATGCACTTTGACCCCCGCACCGCACTCGCCCACCTCACCGACTTTGAGGAATACCGGCCACAAATTCAGTCCGGTCGTGCGTTTACCACCGGCTGGGGGGCCACGTACGCCCAACGTGACGCACATTACTGGATGAACCGCCACGCGCGTCCGGCGCTGGATATTATCGTTGATGACAACGGCCACGTCGCTGGTTACCAGCAAACGCAGCGGGCCGTCACCAGTGTACTGGTGCAACCAGAACTAACTGCGTACACCATCGTCCAGATGTGGGACGAAGCCGGAATGGTGCGGCCGGCAGGGCAACTTGGCCGCCGCTTCACGGCAATGGTGCCCATGCATGACGGCACCCGTCTAGCAACCGAAATATTACTGCCGGACAATCAGGAACAACCAATTGCCGCGATTATGGAGCGGACTCCCTACGGCCGGAACTTGTTCATCCCCGATTACCAACGTTTTGCACACCGGGGTTACGCCGTAATTATTCAGGACGTTCGCGGTCGGGAGGATTCCGAAGGTGACTGGATTCCCTTCCAGTACGAGCGGGACGACGCGGACGATACCCTCGACTGGATCGCCCAGCAACCGTGGAGTAACGGGCGTGTGGGCATGATTGGCGGCTCGTACGGCGGCTACACCCAGTGGGCGGCGGCCGCGTCCGGCAATCCCCACTTACAGGCAATTGTGAGCATGGTGACCGCGGGTAGTGCGATGACCGACACCTTTGCTCATGGCGGGGCGCCCTCCATGGGCCAGCTGGCCTGGTTCTTTGCGGTTTCCGGGCAGCACTTCCAACCGGAGTTGATGCACCGTGACGACTGGGACCAGCTATTTAAGGTTCGCCCCATCGTTGATATTCCGCAACACGGTCTCGGGCACCCCATCGCCGGGTACTCGGCATACTTGGAGCATACCTATTACGATGACTTTATGGCCAACACGGACTGGCACGCCCGGCAGGATCAGATCACCGTCCCTGCCTTTATTCAAAGCGGCTGGTTCGATGACGACGCCATGGGGACCATTGAGGCGCTGGATGCCACCCGCAACTACGCCCCCGGCCGGCGACACATTTTGCTTGGGCCCTGGCTCCACGGTGGTAACGCCCAATACGACCTGGACGACCTGGCCCTGCCAGCAAACGCCATCCGCCATGACGTTGACCTGTTGCACACCCAGTGGTTTGACCACTTCCTATTGGATATTGATAACGGTATCGACCGGGAACCGGTAGCAGAATACTTCACCATGAACGCCAACGAGTGGTCCACAGCGGATACCTTCCCACCCGCCGGACCGCGGGTTGACTGGCAATTAGACGCATCCGACCGTGGATTCAGCAATAACTCGACCGCGGGTGAAGCCAGTGTCGGGTTCGATTACGATCCCGCTGACGCCGCTCCCCAGCTCGTTGACGTGTCCGGTAACGAGTTTGAATTTCCCACGAATTACGCCCAGTGGGAACAACGACCCGACGTGGTGAGCTTTACCAGCGCACCTTTGGCCAGCCCCCTGACCGTTAACGGCCGGTTCAGCCTTCACTTCTTTGCCAGTTCTAGCGCGGAGGATACCGACTGGGCTATTCGTATCACTGATGTTGGTCCCGACGGCAGCGCCCGTAACGTTACCGACGCACTGATGAACGCCAAATTCCGGGATGGCCTCGACCAGCCAAAGTGGCTGACTCCCGGCGCCGTGACGGAATACACGCTGTCGTCACTGCAGACTTCCTACCAGTTTCCGGCGGGCCACCAGGTGCGTCTTGATATTACCAGTGCCGCCAGAAACCTAATTTTTCCGAATCCCAACACACGCGCGGGCCTGGGCGGCTCCGAATCGGTCGTCGCTCACCAGCGTATTTACACGGGCAGTGACTACCCCTCAACGCTGAGCTTTACTGCCCGAGTACAATAGTTTGCACGCCTAAATACTGATAAAACAAGACGAGCCAGCAGCTTCCTGAATTCAAGAAGCTGCTGGCTCGTCTTATCTTGTTGACGCTACTCGTCGACCCCGTTGCTGTGCTGATTATTTTTACTCAAAGTCGTATGACAATAAATATCTTCGGGCCTCTTTGGCAGCAACCATACTCAGGCCGTGCTGGCGTAAAAAGTTGCGGACCCACACAGGATTGTACTTTGAATACGTCCGCAGTGCCCGGCCAATAGCCAGCTGAATCTGCTTGTCGTCCGTATTCCGATCATACAGGATGGCCGCCGACAACATGTCCGTGTCCAAACTAAAGTCCTCATTGATTTGCAGTAAGATGGCAATCCGTCGTAACCATATATTCTCGTTTTTGAAGAACAAGGCAAACACCATCGGCTTTTGTTCTCGATGAAAGGTTAGGTACTTGCTAAAGAATTGACGCCAGTTGTCACCGGTGTCACGCCAAGCATTGACGGTGATCCACTGGCAAAAATGCTGCATATCGTCAATATCAAAACGCCGCACGTTCGCGATAGCAATATCAATGGCGACGTACTGATACTCCCGCTCAGGACGACTGAATAGGTCCCCCATCGCGGAAAAAATCTCCACAATCGACCACTGTTTAGAACTATGCACTAAATCTGTCGACTGCTGACGGCGCTGCCCGACCAGAACACCCAGGAAATCAAATTGATTGCCCGTGTTAGCAGCCATCCGCTGCGCACTGTCACTGTTACCGACTAACTGAAAATCTGCGGTTCGTGCCTTACTCGCACTATTCGCCATGATCAACACCCTTTACTACGCGTTTTTTGAAGTACCACACCACAAAAATGACCACCGCAACGACGCCCACCACCAACACAATCAGCGCGTACGTGTCGACGTATGCAGCCACCTGTTGCCATGCCGAGCCCGCAGCGCGACCCAGCATTACTAACACTACGTTCCAAATACTCGTTCCCACCGCACTCAACACCACGAACCGGACAAAGGGCATCCCCGTTGTCCCGGCGGGTATCGAGATTAGGCTACGGACAATGGGTACAAACCGTCCCCAGAAGACCGTGCTATTGCCGTGGCGTGTGAACCAGCGTTCAACTTTGCGCACATCCGCCACGGTTAGGCGTAAAACCTTACCGGTCCGTCCCGCTACCAACCGTTCAATACGCTCCGCACTGAGTATACGCCCCACCCAGTACAATACAATGGCCCCCAAAACCGAGCCAATGGTCGCCGCCACGATGACCCCGGGTACGTCCAGACTGGTATGGTGGGTCACAAACCCGCCAAAGGTCAGCACGATTTCCGAGGGGATCGGTGGAAACACGTTCTCTAACAAAATTAGCAAGCAAATACCGAGGTAACCAAACTGTTCAATAACAGATTCAATTGCTGTCTGCATTCTTCGCTCCCATTATGATTGTTTATTATAGTTTTCATAATACAGGAGTGATTGACATGGTGCAATCTTTGTAGCCATATTTTTACATACGGCGAGCATCCTTGCATAAATCTTTACCATTGTCATAATAACACGACAAGCGCCGCACCGGACCATATAAAAATGCCCCCGCATTAACGAACACGGAGACATTGATAACAATCTACGCTTGAGCGGCAACAACCTTAATGGCCACATCCATGTCAAAGGGTGTGCCTGCCGCTAAATCATCGGGCATCACTAGGATGCCATGACGGTCTGGCGCACCCGGAACACCTAACTCCCGGGCCGCGCAAATCATACCGTAACTATCGACACCGCGTAGGGCACCGGGCCAAATAATTTGGCCGGTAGGCATCATTGCACCAGGTAGAGCCACCACCACGTGCTGACCAGCAGCAACATTCGGAGCTCCACAAACAATTTGCACCGTTTCCGGCCACCCAACGTCAATCTGACCGACGTGCAAGTGGTCAGAATCCGGGTGTGCAGCCAGCTCATTCACGACCCCAATCACCAACTTTGGATCGTGATCAGCCACCAATTGACCGGGAGCACCAGCCGCCGTAATGGCCGCATTCAGTTTGTCGACCTGGGTATCGGTGAGGAATACCTGGCCCCGATCACTCAACGCCCCCAGAATTTGGCTGACGTTGAAGAAGTTGTACCCCACTACTTTGCCCTGGGCGTCACTGATCGCCACGATATCACCAAACTGCTGGTGCGTTTCGCCCGGCTGGTCCTGTGCTAACACTACAATTAACGTGTCGCCCATTGCGTCGGGATTATAACTAGCAATTAACATTATCAAGCCCCTTAATCTTTGATTGTGTTTTCATCATCATAACGCGCAATTAATTTGTAAATACGGCCACCATCGGCGCTAAAACGTTGCTCGTACTCAGTTTCGACGTTATCGGCATTTGCTACACCGTCATTATGCAGGTCCAAACTCACCAGGTCAAAATGCATGCCGAAGTTATTCATGCTCACCAGTGAGTACTCAAAAAGGCCCTGATTATCCGTCTTGAACTGGAGTTCACCGTTTGGAACCATAATCCGCCGGTACTGTTCAAGGAAGTGTTTATACGTCAACCGCCGCTTTGCGTTACGCTTCTTGGGCCACGGGTCGGAGAAGTTGAGGTACACCCCGTCCACCTCAGCGCCCGCAAAGTATTCGGTTAGGTCCGCGCCGTCACCCAGAATGAGGTGCAAATTGGGCAACTGGAGTTCCACTTGCTTCCGCAAAATGTACGCCACGGCCACCTCCTGAATCTCGAGGGCAATGAAGTTCCGTTCGGGATACTTCTGGGCCATATTGACGATAAACTGACCCTTACCCGAGCCCACCTCTAAGAACAGCGGCTGGGTGGCGGCGAAGTGTTGCTGCCACGTGCCTTGCTGCCCGTTGGGATGGATTGAAATCATGTCTGGGTGGGCATCAATTAATGGCTTAGCCCATTTCTTGTTACGCAGTCGCATACTGCCTCCATATTCTCATTACGTTGATTTACCACTGTAGGTGCTGATGCGAATAACGCGGAACGTACCAGCCAACCACTAGGGCAGCCAGTAGCACTCCTGCCAATAGGCTCAGGCCCGCCGCCATAGAGCCCACCGTTAACCATCCCGTAACCGTAAAGACCAGCGTTTGTATCAGCAAAAGACATAACAACAAACGTTGCAAAGCCGCTATCCGCGCCGTAGCCGGCAACGGGTACAGATGAGCAAAAACCACTTCACGGTACTGAGTTGTCAGCGGCACAATCTGGATGGCCGTTAAATACATGGCGACGAGACCAATTGCCATACTGGTCCACGCTACCGTACTTAAGCACATGAGCACAACCGCCAACACCGTTAACCGAATAAATAGGTTACCATATTCTGGCCGTCGAATAAAGCCGCGCAGGTACAGGTAGTCCCAGGTCCGCGCCTGCTTGCGCGCGCCACGCCGTAAGAATCCGTCCAACCAGCGGCGCCGTTTGATGGTTGCACGCAATCCAGGCACGTCCGTAAACATGCTGTAAACGCGGTAAACCCTTTGCATGCGCGCGTTCTCGTTTTGTGCGGCCAACAAAAAGTTGACCTGACCATTTTGGAGCCGTTGCTGCAACCAAACCCGCAAGACCACGTCCATCACGGCCGCAGCCACTACGGGGAACCAGTAGACCGGAAACTGCGTTGCATAGACGCTTAACCCCATGAGCAGTACCAGCGACACACGGTGCGGCAACTGCGCCGGCTGATCCAATAACAGCGCGTTGGTCTGCAGCATTAAATCACCGTATTGTACCAGCGCTCCCGTCACGGCGAGACAGACAATTGAGGCAGTCCCGACGTGCCAGCTAACACTCAACACGGGCCACGCCGCAACGCATAGAAGCACGGTCGCGACCACCGGTAAAACGAGACTGTACCGCATGGCGGCCAGCAGGTAGTCGCCCATCCCCGCCGCACGGGGCAACAAGAAGGTCGCGTCGGCGTCGGTGAACATGGTGGCAACCTGTCCCACACGCACGGATAGAGCCACTAACACCACCACAATCCACGGCAGCCAACCAGAAACGGTCGCACTCATTCCCCGGACAAACTGCGCGTAGCCATATAAAGCTGCTCCCAAAATCACGAACAGGACAATCGTGAACTGGTCGTTAAAGACCAGCCGGAGGTACCGGCCCTGCTGCGTCAGGTGACGGCGTAATCGCCTTTGCCATAATTGCCGCATGGCTACACCTCCCGCGTCATGGCCATATAGATATCATCTAGGCTAGCCCCAGCCAGATCAAACTCTGACCGTAACGCGTCCAAAGTGCCCTCCGCACGCACCCGGCCGTCCCTTAACAGCACAAAACCGTCAGCGTACTCCTGCGCCGTGGCTAACACGTGGGTCGACATGAGCACCGAGGCACCGCGAGCCTTCTGTTCGTTAACCAGGGTAATGAGGTCGTGCACCGCCACGGGATCCAGCCCGGTGAACGGCTCATCGATAATGAACAAGCTAGCGTCCGTCATGAACGCACTGGCGATCATGACCTTTTGTTTCATCCCCTTGGAAAAGTTGTCCGGGAACCAATCTAGCTTATTATCTAACCGGAACATTTTGAGCAGACGGTCAAGCCGCCGCCAAGATTCGTCTTGGTCCAACCCATAAGCCATCATGGCGAGCTCTAGGTGCTCACGCAAAGTTAGTTCCGGATACAGTACCGGCGTCTCAGGCACGTACGCGATGCTCCCCCTGTAGGCGCTGGCATCGGTAGCCAAGGTATAACCGTTAACCGTTACGGAACCGGATTGTGGCTGCAACAGCCCGATAATATGCTTAATGGTGGTGGACTTACCCGCACCATTCAAACCAATCAGACCAATCACCTGACCGTCCGGGACGTTGAAGCTCACGTCGTGGAGAACCGGCACCTGCCCATAACCACCGTTCAGCTTTGTCACTTCGAGACTCATGGTACTACCCCCGTTTACATTCGAATTCCTATCTGATATATGATAGCATAATTACAACCAAACCTATTGAAAACAGTATTTTGAACCAAACTACGAAGGGAGATTTACCCAATTATGGACGACTGCATTTTTTGTAAAATTATTGCTGGGGATATTCCCAGCGTGACGGTTTACGAGGACGACGAAGTTAAGGCCTTCCTTGATATTTCGCAAGCCACGCCTGGTCACACGTTACTTGTGCCGAAGCAACACATCCAGGACATCTTTGCTTACGACGCCGATTTAGCCGAACGCGTGTTTAGCCGCGTACCAGCACTGGCCCGCGCCATCAAGGCCAGCAACCCCAAGATCCAGGGGATGAACATAATCAACAACAACGGTGCGGTTGCGTACCAAAGCGTCTTCCACAGCCACATTCACTTCATTCCCCGCTACGGTGCAAACGACGACTTCAGTATTCACTTTGGTGACCACACTGACCAATACGATGGTGCAAAGTTGGAAGCCATCGCGGCATCAATTCGCCAACAGTTGGAGGACTAAACATGAAATCATTTATCGGCGGCTTTATTACGGGAGCGGCCATCGCAGCCACTTGGGCCATCACCCACCGACCCAGCGCGGCAGAAGTAGCTGCAGCGGACCGAGCAGCAGACAACCTCGAGCGCGACGCTACCCACCTAACACGCGCCATGAGCAGCGTGCAGCAACGCACCAGTGCCCTACAGCAGGCCATTCAGGACACGGTTCCTGAGGCCGAAGCGGGCATTAACGATGCTATTACCAGATTCAAGTTCCAGACTGAGCCCCGCATTGCAAAATTGACGGCCAGCCTTGAAACTATTACGGACGCGTTACCAGAAAACGAATAATTTTTGTGAATATTGTGAATATTTGGCGTGGGGTTTGAAACTTGTGTGAAACCCACGCCATTTCTCGTTTTATCGCAAAATACTGTGCTATATTACCACTCATGACGGTGCGAGATGACTCCTCGCGTTCAACTACCCTTTGTTGACGCGGAGGATTGTTCCGCACAAATATAGACAGATTAGGATGTGTCATGATGAAGAAATGGATCCTCGGCGCGGCAACCGCAGCCATGGTGCTGGTGTTGGCCGGCTGTGGTAGTTCAACCGTTGCCAGTATGAAGGGCGAAAAAATCACCCAGAGCGAGTACTACTCAAAGATGAAGACCACCTCATCCGGTAAGCAGGTTCTGCAACAGATGATTATCGAAAAGGCCCTAGAAAAGCAGTACGGTAGCAAGGTTTCGGACAGCAAGGTCAACAACCAGTACAAGACCGTTAAGAGTCAGTACGGATCTAGCTGGTCATCTACTTTGAGCACGTACGGCTACACGGCATCAAGCTATAAGGAACAGATTAAGATCTCCCTCCTGTCCGCCGTAGCGCTGAAGGACCTGAAGAAGCCAACCACTGCCCAACTGAAGGCCCAGTACAAGAAGTACGAGCCTAAGGTCACCACGCAGATGGTTCTGGTGAAGAAGAAGGCCAAAGCCGAAGAGATTATCAAAGAATTTGCTTCCGAGGACAACACCACGGCTAACTTCGGTAAGTTAGCCAAAAAGTACTCCACGGACTCCAGCACCAAGAGCAACCAAGGTAAGCTGAGCGCCTTTGATAATACCGACACCAGCCTGGACTCTTCATACAAGACCGCAGCCTTTAAGTTGACTAAGAACGGCTCTTACACCACCACCCCGGTCAAGACTAGTTACGGTTACGTGGTAATCCGGATGATTAACAACCCGGGCAAGGGTAAGTTCTCCAGCAAGGCGGTTCAGAAGACCTTAACCAGCCAGCTCTACACGAGTTGGGAAAGCAACACCACCGTGATGAACAAAGTCATTGCGAAGGTGTTGAAGAAGGCCAACGTTACCATTAAGGACAGCGACTTGAAGGACGTACTTTCCACCTACTTGAGTAGCTCGTCGTCTTCCACTTCGACCACTTCTACTTCATCAAGCAACTAAAAATCGTCAACCGACAATAAGTTTAACGAATCATTAACCGGCCCCGCCACGCTTTGTGACGGGGCCGGTTTGTCGTACTCATCACTACCCAGAAGCGACTAATTGAAGCTAATTGGTGTCAGCAGGCCCAGCAGTATGTTATATTAGTCACCGGGTGCTCATACTGGGCGTATGATTCGCCACAATAAAAAGATATAGGATGTGTCATGATGAAGAAATGGATCGTGGGCGTAACGACTGCCGCCATGGCCTTGCTACTGGCCGGCTGTGGTAGCTCAACCGTTGCTAGCATGAAGGGTGAGAAGATCACCCAGAGTGAATACTACTCCAAGATGAAAAAGAGTTCTGCTGGGCAGCAAGTGCTACAGCAGATGATTGTTAGTAAGGCCCTGGAGCAGCAATACGGCAAGAAGGTTTCCGACAAGAAAGTTGACAAGCAGTACAACACCGTCAAGAAGCAGTATGGTTCCAGCTTTGCTGCTACCCTCAGTAGCAACGGTTACACTGAGTCTAGCTTCAAGGAACAAATTAAGACTTCCCTGCTTTCCGAGGCTGCGCTCAAAGACCTGAAGAAGCCAACAACTAAGCAATTGAAGGCACAGTACAAAAAGTACGAACCAAAGGTCACCGTGCAGCACATTCTGGTCAAGAAGCAGGATGCTGCTGAGCAGATTGTCAAGGACTTCCAGGGCGAAAAGAACACTACCGCTAACTTCTCGGCTTTGGCTAAGAAGAACTCGATTGACACTGGCACTAAGAGCAACGGTGGTAAGTTGCCCGCCTTTGACAACACGGATACCAGCCTGGACTCAACGTTCAAGGACGCAGCGTTCAAGTTGTCCAAGAACGGCGACTTCACCACGACGCCCGTTAAGACCGAATACGGTTACTCCATTATTCGTATGATTAACAACCCTGGCAAGGGTGACTTCTCCAGCAAGAAGGTTCAGACCGCGCTGAAGGATCAACTGTACAAGACCTGGGAATCCGACTCCACCACTATGAACAAGGTGATTGCTAAGGTTCTCAAGAAGGCCAACGTTACCATCAAGGATAACGACCTGAAGAACGTATTGTCGACTTACCTAGACAGTAGTAGCAGTAGTAACAGCGCCGCTACCACCACGGGTAACTAAAATACTAATCACGTTTAGCCGTCTGGCCGAACGTGAGGGCACCAACTCCGTAATGGGGTTGGTGCCCTTTTTGATTGTCGTTGCCCCCACTCCGTTTGCTCCACCAAAAAGGCCCGACCACAATGGGTCGAGCCTACAAACAAAGTCTATCTGACTGTAATTATGCTTTATCGCTACTATTACCGGTCCCGGAATAGTGTTGCAGCGACTCTGGCCGGTAAAAACGGCGGCCGTCCATACCGAACAATTGATGAGTAAAGGTACCAGGATCCGCATGCTGGGTGGCGGTGGTCATCATGTTGATGGACGCGTCTAACTCATCCAACTGGTGCAGGATATCCGCCTCCACCATCTGCGGCCGGACTGGCGAACCGTATTCCAACAAACCGTGGTGGGCCAGCACCACGTGGCGCAGCATCAACATTTCTTCCTGTTGCGGATCAATTTTGAGTTCCTGCGCGGCTTTGATAATTTCCTCGTCAATCAGCACAATGTGGCCGATGAGGTTCCCTGCCACCGTGTACTCCGTGGACATGGCCCCAGAGAGCTCGATGGTCTTACCCATATCGTGCAAAATTGCACCAGAATAGAGCAAAGGCATGTTGATACCGGGATACTGGTTGCCCACGCTCTTAGCGAGGCGGAGAATGCTAAGCGTGTGGAAGGCCAACCCGCCACCGCTAGCATGGTGGTTGGACTTCGCTGCGGGGTAACTAAAAAAGGCGTCCTTATGCTCCGTCAGTAGGCGCCGGACAATCCGGTTCCAGTTGGGATTAACGATTTCAAAGACGAAGTCGTTAATCTCGTCCTGCATGGTGGCCGGCGCTTCGGGTGCGCGTTCAAGGAATTTCTGGGGGTTGTTCCCCTCCTCCTGGGTGGCTAGACGAATACCGTAAATTTTAATTTGTGGGTTATCGTGATATAGCTCGCGCTTGCCGGACAACTGGACAACCTCGCCCGCCTTAAATTGCGCGATAGCATCATCGCTGGCATCCCACATCTTGGCTGGTAGGTGCCCGGAGGTGTCCTGTAGTACGAACGCGATAAACTTTTTGCCGTTCTTGGCCACGCGCACATCGGCCGACTTCACTAGTACTGGCAACTTCATTTCGTCGCCGTTCTGGTATTCAAACAAGCGTTTTGCCATGTTGATTCCCCGCTTTCATTCACTACCATCATCATACCGATTCCTCACGCAAAATACCAGTAGCGGGTGAACGGCAACGTAGGGCGGACCGGCGAGCTGTGGCTTTCCATGGAAATCCACTGCTAGGGAGAAGGCTGTGCGGTTAGAACACGCGGGCGGAGTTTGGGGTTGCGGCTTACGTGCCCTGCGCCGTTATTGCTACACCCGCACGCTCCGGACGTTCCGTCCTCCCGCGAATCTTGGAGACAAAGAAACCCACTTTGTCTCCAAGA
>NZ_BCVS01000079.1:0-11962 GCF_001591865.1 Lacticaseibacillus pantheris DSM 15945 = JCM 12539 = NBRC 106106 | reverse complement strand
GGCACCCGCACCGGCCAGAACCACACTTGCGAACGGATCTATTAATGATTTGGCCACGTGCCGTCTTCATTTCAACTCGTCCAGTGATGGTTATTGATTGTAGGAGATTATACAGTAGCAGCACCTAACCATCATCAACTAGTGAGCTTCAGTTAACCATAAAATTTAAAATTGTGCCCGATTTAGTTTTAGCTAGTTCGCACTTGTGATGAATACAGGTATGACAGTTTTCACGGATGCTGTATGACGTCCTCGATCTATCGGGAACCTGCAGGTGGGCTCGGGGATGGAGTTGTCATGTCCTGAGATGTGGCAGTGGTAACAGTATCGTGAGGCCGCGTCGGTCGGACCAACGCTGCCGTTAACCACCACCGTAGCAACCTACGGCATAGGGCACGTAAGCCGCAGCCCACTGGTCCGGCCTACGCTGCCGTGAACCGCTGCCGTGGACCACCACCGTGTGGTTCGTTGACCTTGCGGCGCGCGGGGGACAATGGGATAATTGGGGGTATTGAAAACGGAGGATGCAAAAAGGTGACAAAACTGTATTTTGTGCGGCACGGTAAAACGGAGTGGAATCTTGAGGGACGGTACCAGGGGGCGTTTGGCGATTCGCCATTATTGCCTGAAAGTTACGTGCAGGTGCACGCCCTGGCGTCATACCTGAACCAGGAGCACGTTCACTTTGACCACGCATACGTGAGCCCGCTGAAACGTACGCGTACAACCGCACTGGAACTGTTGACCCACCTTGACCAGCCCGATATTCCGTTAACCATTTTGCCCGCATTACGCGAGTTTAATTTGGGCCTCATGGAGGGCCAAAGCTTTACGGACGTTGCGGCGCGCTTCCCCAATGAGTTGCATGCGTTTCGGCACGCGCCGGCTGATTACGACCCTAGTGCACTGCATGGGGAGACCTTTGACCAGCTACTCGACCGAATGACACCGCCAATTCAGGAGATTGTGGCTAACGACTACATGGGTAGTGCCAACTACCTGTTCGTTGGGCATGGTGCCTCGCTGGCCGCGTTAATCCAGCACCTGGTGGGGACGCCCGTCGCCGATTTACGTAAAGACGGCGGGTTAACCAACAGCAGCCTAACTACCGTACAGGCAGACGGACCCGCGTTGCCGTACCACATGGTGCAGTGGAACGACACGCACTTTTTGCCCGGAACACGCTCGGCAACGGATACAATTTAGTGGCATTGAATGGTTTGGAGGGTGAACATGACAGCACACGATGATGCGATTGAACAGTTTAACCATGGCGAGCAGGAAGCAGGCATCCAGGCGGCCGTCCGCGACATTGACGCGCACCCACACGACGCCAGCCGGTATTCCGTGCTGGCAACCATGCTGATTACCGTCCGCGCATATGACCAGGCAACCACTCTCATTACGCGTGCACTCGGGCTATTCCCGGACAATCCCGAGCTCCGTTATTCGTGGGGGCTGTTGGCGTACACGCAACAGGATTTGCAGGATGCCCTGGCGCGCCTGCTACCGCTTACGAGTGGTCCGGCGGCAGCCAGCGGCTCGCTGCGGGCCGACGCCGACTACATGGTGGCGTTATGCTACAACGACTTGGGGCAATCTGCCCGGGCGTTGGCCTTCGCAATGACCGCCCACGACTTAAATCCAAGTGCGCGTGACGCCGTGGTACTAATGGCGAACATTCTGCTGGCGTTGGGTGAATTCAAAGCCGCGGTGGACGCGCTAGAACCGTACCTAGACCAGAACGATGCGCATATCGACTTTGCGTACGGTATGGCCCTGACCGCTTCCGGTCGCGACGGCAGCGCATACTTGGATGCCGCTAAGCAGGCCGATCCGGCGGCGTTTGCTAATCAATCCAGTCAGATTCACGATATTGCCCGATTTCTAAAACTTGGTCAGACCGACACGGAGGACAGTCAGGATGCCTGATATGGATACAGTCACCGGTACGGTCCGCAACGTTATTTTTGCGAACCACGACAGCCTATTCAAAATCGTGGCGGTAGATATTACCGCCACGACTTTGGTGTGGACTGAACCGGAGATTGTGGTCAAAGGCAATCTTGGTGACCTCCAGGAGGGCACTGAGTATGAATTTAGCGGACGCCTAGTGGCTCATCCCAAATACGGGCAACAGTTCGACGCCGTGTCGTACCAGAGTCAGCGGCCCACCAGCCACGACGGTTTGGTCGATTATTTGGCGAGTGACCGGTTCCCGGGTATCGGGCCAAAGACGGCCGCCAAGATTGTCGACGCGCTGGGCATTGGCGCGGTGGATAGCATCGTCAAGGATCCGGGGGTGCTCACCAAAGTTGGTCTGAGTGAGAAGAAGGCTGCGGCTTTGGCTGACGCCCTCCGTGAAAACCTTGGCCTTGAGCAGGTGATTATTGGTCTCGGCGAGGTGGGCCTCACTGGTGCGTTAGCTAACAAGGTCTATAGCCGGTACCGTGAGGACGCGCTGGACATCGTCCGCGAGAATCCGTACCAGCTCATTGTTGACATTGAGGGTATCGGGTTCCGCGTGGCCGACAGTATTGCCCGCCAGATGGACGTTGCGCCCGATGACCCGCGACGTCTGGGCGGGGCGATTCTTGACGCCCTTTACCAAATGACGGATCGGGATGGCGACACGTACGCCGAACCCGCCCGCCTACTGGACGGGGCAAAGTCGCGCCTTGCAGGCGGTGGTTTGGGCGGAGTCGCCGACGAACAACTAATGGCCGCGGTCCAAGTGTTGGCTGACGACCGGCGGATCAGTGTTACGGACGGGCGTATTTTCCCCAAGCGTTTGTTTGACGCGGAGTGGCAGATTGCCAACCACCTCTTTGCACTGAATAATCATGAGGATGGGTATGACGATGACGACCTGACCGCAACGCTGAAACAAGTCGAGGGTGACCTTGACATCGAGTATGATGATACGCAGCGTAGTGCCGTCATCGATGCGCTGCAGAACCACGTGTTCCTGCTGACTGGTGGCCCGGGGACGGGAAAGACGACCGTGGTGAACGGTATCGTACGGGCGTACGCACAACTTAATGATGTTCGGCTCGACCCGAACAGTTACGATAGTGAGACGGCCTTTCCGATTATGCTTGCGGCGCCCACCGGCCGGGCTGCTAAGCGGATGGCGGAGACTACGGGGCTGCCAGCCAGTACTATTCACCGCCTGTTGGGTTTGTCGATTGATACGGTTGATTATGATCCACCGGAGTTACCGGATGGTTTGCTGATTGTGGACGAGATGTCCATGGTGGACACTTACCTGTTTCGGATTTTGCTGGACGCCGTTCATCCGGGCATTACTTTGATTATGGTGGGGGATAAGGACCAATTACCTTCTGTGGGTCCCGGCCAGGTGTTTGCTGACCTTCTGGCGAGTCACGCACTTGCGCAAGCCGAGCTCACCCATATTCATCGGCAGGACGCGCAGTCTTCAATCACGACGCTGGCTCATGATATCAATGGCGGCAGGTTACCGGCCGACTTTGGGGCCAAGCAGGCCGACCGTAGTTTCATCAACTGTGGTCCGGGTCAGATTCAGGAGGCGGTTCGGCAAGTCGCGACTGCGGCCAAGGGTAAGTTTGGGACGCTCCAGGTGCAGGTGCTGGCCCCCATGTACCGGGGTGTTGCTGGAGTAGACGCGCTTAATCCACTAGTTCAGGACATTTTTAACCCTAAAAAGAGTGACCGCACCAAGGAAATTGATGCCGGTGATCACCTGTACCGTATTGGTGACAAGGTGCTGCAGCTGGTTAACAATCCGGAGAAAAACGTTTATAACGGCGAAATTGGGATTGTTACTGGCATCCAGCCAGCCACAAAGGATGACGGTGCACACCTGATTGTTGATTATGATGGTAACGAAATTGATTACGCGCATAATGAATTGAAAAGTATCACTCTGGCCTATGCCACCAGTATCCATAAGGCTCAGGGGAGTGAATTCGACATGGTCATTCTTCCGTTGACGATGGCGAGTCGGCGGATGCTGAAGCGAAACTTAGTCTATACCGCGATTACGCGGGCTAAAAAGTTTTTGATTATGATTGGTGAGCTAGAGGCGTTTGATGTTGCCGTCACAACGATGGCCGACAACCGCCGGACCGGGTTGGTAGACCGTTTGTGCAAAGTGTTCAAGCTCGCGCAGCCGGTAACGGATAACGATGCCGAAGCGGAGACGGTGGTCACCACTGCAAGTCCACAGGAGGCAGTCAGCCCGTCTCCGGCCGCCGATCAAGTACTGCACGAGGAACCGGCGCCCAGCATTGAGGCCCCGACAAATACGGAAGGGCCGACCGTGTTGACGCCGACTTTGGTTACGCACGAGCAGGTTGACCCAATGATTGGTATGGACGGAATTACGCCGCAAACGGCTTAGTGTAGTTGGATGTAAGATTGTGAGGAATTTGCGATGACAGACATTCGAGAGCAATTAAAGATGCGCCCGGTGACACCACAGTATTTGGATCAGTTTAACGACTTGTTGGGGTACGTATTTCAGGTAACCGCAAAGGAAGTCAGCGAATCCGGCTACGAAGAGGGCGAGCTAGAACGAGCTAAGCGTCCGGTTTTAGAGGAGGCCGACGTTTTTGGCTGGTTTAACGGTGAAGACCTGGTGAGTCAGCTGGCCATCTATCCTTGTAAGGTCAACATCCATGGTCGCGAATTTGAGATGGCGGGGTTGACGGGGGTCGGCACTTATCCGGAGTATGCGGGTCACGGGTTGATGCACGACCTTATCAGTACCGCGTTGGAGCACATGCGTTCGCGTCGGCAGTGGATCTCCTACTTGTATCCGTACAGCATTCCCTTTTACCGCAAAAAGGGTTGGGAAATTATGTCGGACCACCTGACGTTTGACGTTCGTGATATCCAGTTGCCCAAGCAGCAGAATCTGCCCGGACACGTTGAACGGATGGATATTGATGCGGAGGATGTTATCAGGACGTACGACCGCTTTGCACTCCTGAACCACGGGGCGATGATTCGTAATCAACTGAACTGGGACGAGTACTGGCGTTGGGAGAATGAGGAAGAGCGCACTGCCGCGGTGTTTTACGATGAAAATGACGAGCCGCAAGGTTTTTTGCTCTACTGGATTGCCAACGAGATTTTCCACATCAAGGAAATGGTGTACATCACCCAGGAAGCGCGCATTGCACTATGGAACTTTGTATCGGCACACTTCTCGATGGTGGAACACGTGCGTGGGAATATTTATAAAAACGAACCGCTCCACTTCTTGTTGGATGATGGTGATATTAAGCAGACCATCAAGCCGTACTTCATGGCACGAATCGTGGATGTCGAACAGTTTCTGCGGGCGTACCCCTTTGCCGCGGTGGGGCAGCCGCTCCATTTCATCGTTAGCGACCCCATGGCACCGTGGAACGTGGGCACCTTTGGGATTACGTGGGATGACGCGGGTCAGGTTCACGTTGAACGTGACCAGCACCCGGGGCTGCCGGTTCGGGTGGATATTCAGACGTTAACCACCATGCTGATGAGTTACCGGCGGCCGTCATACTTGTCCCTAATTGAGCGGTTGGATGCGGATCGGGCGGCTGTGAAAAATTTGGAGCAAATCATTCCCATGGAAGAGCCGTACTTTTCCGATTACTTCTAAGCATATTATGGGCATGTAAATGAGAAAGCAAAAATTATTAATGTGAAAATAACAGTTGACGCTCGCGCAAAATGAGCGTATCGTGAACCACATACCAAGACAGGAGTGTTGACGATGATTAAGCCACAACTAACACAACTGAATAAGTATTATGCCGACTACTACGGATAGCAGGCTTGCACATGGATGCAGGCTTGTCCTTGCATCCATGTGGTCGGTACGTTAAGTACGCAATTTGACGCCACATGGGGATAATTCCCACATGTGGCTTTTTCTTTCCGGAAAGTAAATGGCCAGCCACTGGGGAATTACTCCACGTGGTTGGTCATTTTAAATTTGGGAGGAAAACACATAATGAAAATGAAGAAGTGGATTGGATTAGCTTTGGCGACGATAGCAACGGTGACGGTACTGACAGCGTGTGGACAGAAAACCCACGCCCAATCGGTGACCGACAAGACGGTCAAGATTGGTATTCTGCAACAAGTGGACCAGGCGGCTTTGGACGATACTAAGAAGGGTATCGTTGAGGAGTTGAAGGACAAGGGGTTCACCAAGGCCAAAATTAAGGTCTTAAACGGCCAGGGGGACCAAACCAACCTCAACCAGATGAGCCAGCAACTCAGCTCGATGGGCAATGACGTTAACATTTCGATTGGTTCCGCGGCTTCTCAGGCGATGGAAAAGGCGGGGCACAAAACGCCGCTGATCTTCTCGGCCATCACGGATCCGGTTGCTGCCGGGCTCATCACCAAGGCCAACCTCAAGCACCCCAACAATAACGCCACTGGGGTTACGGTGCTGGTGAACGTCAAAATGCAGTTGGAGCTATTGCACAAGATGTTCCCGCAAGCTAAGAAAATTGGCATGATGTACGACGCGGGCGAGCCCAACGCCATGGCGATTGTGAAGCGTGCCCGTAAAGCAATGAAGGAACTCGGAATGACGCCGGTGGAGAAGACCGTGGCGTCGGCGTCTGACGTAGAAGCAACTGCGCGGGCGCTGTGCAAGAAATCTGACGCTCTATTCATTCCGAACGACCATATCGCAGCGGTGGGGATGAACACAATTGGCAAAGTTTCAACCGAAACCAAAACGCCGGTAGTCAACACTGACCCGACTATGATTCAGTTTGCTGGTGTTGCCACCAAGGGGGCCAACTTTGAGGATATCGGGAAACAGACCGCCGATATGGCCATCAAGATCCTGAAGGGTAAGCAGGTAAAGGATATTCCGGTTGAGGGGCCCAAGAACATTCACTTAGTAATGAATAAGAAACGGATGCAGTTTTTCGGCGTGAAGGAGAGTACGCTCAAATAATGGTATAGTAGTAAGGTGAAACGGCGGTTGAACTGCCGTTTTTGCGTGGAATGACTAAATTGGCGGTGAGTCTAGTAGTGTGAACACGTCAATCATGTTAGTACGATTAAAAAAATATGATAGCTGAATATTGATATGCGGGACGAACGGGGGCAGACCGTTGCAAAAGGAGTTCATGCTAGCTATAATTTAGTTCGTTGACGTTGAAAGGAGTTGTGGCGCTACGTGGCCTTTTTTCAAATAATTTTCAATCCCGCAGCTGGCGGGGGAAACTCTGTGGCTACGTGGCACATCGTTAAGGATGAGCTGAATCGGCGGGGAGTAGAGTTTCGTGTGCGGACTTCCAAGCATCCGGGACATACGGTTGAGTTGGCCCACCAGATTGCTAAGTTTAACGACCGTGACGATACGGTTTTGCTAGTTATCGGCGGCGACGGAACCCTTAACCAGGCGGTGACGGGTATCCGCGAGGCTGGGAATACAACCATGCCGGTTGCGTACGTGCCGGCTGGTAGCGGCAATGACTTTGCCCGTGCCAATCGGATTAGTAAGGATCCGTTGAAAGTGTTGGACGCCATCATCGATACGACCGAACCGGTACGTATCGATATTGGTGAGTTTCATGAACGCACCCGCAATCAGCATGGCTACTTTGTGAACAACGTTGGTGTGGGGTTTGATGCGGCCGTAGTTGACGCCGCTAATCACAGTCGGGTAAAGCCATTTCTCAACCGGATGCATCTCGGTACACTGGCATACCTACTGAGCGTGTTCAGCGTGTTATTCAACCGGCACGCCTTTGAGGCCCGGGTTAACGTGGGCGATGATCACGATATTATTCCGAATGCGTATATTTGCACGACTACTAACCACCCCTACTTTGGTGGTGGCGTACGGATCATGCCTGGGGCCTCAGTAATTGATGGTCAACTTGACCTGGTGATTGTGGAAGAGAAACACTTTTTTACGTTCCTGTTCTTAATGATACAAATTTTGTTCCGCAAGAAGCTCGATTTTGAGGGTATTCACCACTACCGGGCTGACCGGTTGTATGTAGAAACTAGCTCGCTAGAGTTCGGACAAATGGACGGGGAGGAGTTAGGGACCCGGCCGTTCGAATTGGAGTTTAACGTGAGCCACCAACTGTTTTGGATGGGCGACTTAAACCCACAATAAAAGATAATAATCGGGGAGCTGAATTTTAGTGTTCGTAGACCGCTAAGCGCGGACGACACGTGAATTCAGCTCTCTTTTTGCATCGCCGGTTTGAACGCATAAATGTGCGTACATTTATAAAGCGATGACGACTTTGCTAATCCACCGGTTGATTGGATTACTTAAACAATTTTTGCCGGGTTGTCAGATTGGTAGGGGGGTGCTACTATTTCTGTGTGCGGTGGTATACAGATACGGCAAATGGTTGTATGTGGTAACCATCCGCCAGGTGTAAGAATGAGGTGCCCATCGCCATGGTGGGTATGTAAGCAACCACAGAACGTCAAAAAGGGCTACCGACCAGTACACGGTCGGTAGCCCTTTAATTGTCAACAGGCCCGGTATCTAGAGGACACCGGGCCTGTTGGTAGTTAACTATAACGTAATCAGCATTGGTAGAATCAACGGCCGCCGTTCAGTACGCTCGAAGAGATAGTCACCTAAACTCTTCACAATGGCATCCTTGAGCAATGCCTCACTAACTTTTTCATTGTCAGTAAACGTGTTTTTGATGGTGTGGAAGACCCGCTTCTGGGCGTGGTTAATCAGCTCGCCTGACTCGCGCATGTAAACAAAGCCGCGAGACAACAAGTCTGGACCCGCCAGGACGGTTTGCTTTTGCATGTTGATCGTGGCAACAACAACCACTAGTCCTTCTTCAGACAGCACCCGGCGATCGTGGATAACCGCGTTACCGATGTCGCCAACACCGCTGCCATCAACGTAAACGTCGCTAGCAGGGAAGTGGCCGGCGCGGCGGGCGTGGTCTGCAGTCAAGGCGAGCACATCACCGTTACCCATGATGAAGGTGTGATCTTCAGGCACACCACATTGGGCAGCCAGTTCCGTGTGAATCTTTTGCATCCGGTACTCACCGTGACATGGCATGAAGAACTTAGGCTTCATCAATCGGAGCATTAACTTCTGTTCTTCCTGACCACCGTGACCAGAGGTATGGATGTTGTTCACCTTACCGTGGATAACGTCAGCGCCGGCTGCTTCCAGCTGGTTGATAACGTCGTTCACGCTGGTAGTGTTACCCGGGATTGGGTTACTGGAGAAGACCACGGTATCACCAGGCTGAATGCTAATCTGACGGTGGGTACCGTTAGCAATCCGCGAAAGGGCGGCCATGGGTTCGCCTTGTGAGCCGGTACATAGAATTAGTACCTTGTTGGCGGGCAGGCGCTTGAGTTCATGGGCGTCAATCAGGTCTTCGTCGGGAATGTTCAGGTAGCCTAGTTCGCGCCCATTAACAATCGCATTTTCCATTGAACGACCAAACACGGCAATTTTACGGCCGCGGGCAATGGCAGCCTCCGCCGCTTGGGCAATTCGGGAAATGTTTGACGCAAAGGTGGCGAAGATGATGCGGCCGTCAATCCGGTCAAAGATGTGGCGGATTGAGTGGCCGACAAAACGTTCGGACTTCGTGAAGTTCGGAATCTCGGCGTTAGTACTGTCAGACATTAACAGCAGGACGCCTTCTTCACCAAGCCTAGCCATCCGCTGCAGGTTGGGCGCCGGCTGGTTGCCAACAGGGGTGAGGTCAAACTTGTAGTCACCAGTTTGGACCACGACACCATTTGGCGTGTGTACGGCAATACCCAGAGTATCGGGGATACTGTGCGTAGTGCGGAAGAATGATACGGAAACCTTATCAAAGTTAAGCTCCGTGTCTTCATTGATTTCCGTCAAGCTAGTCGAACGGAGCAACCCGTGCTCTTCCAGCTTGCCACGAATCAAGGCGGCCGCTAGCGGACCGGCATAAACGTCAACGTTGGGAACCTGCTTCAAGAAGTAAGGCAGGCCGCCGATATGGTCTTCGTGACCATGGGTAATGACCAAAGCCTTAATTTTGTCCGCATTTTGTTTGAGGTACGAGTAATCGGAGATCACATAGTCGATCCCAAGTAGGTCGTCCTCCGGAAATTTAATACCAGCATCAATTACGATAATTTCATCGCCATACTGAACGCCGTACATGTTCTTACCAATTTCACCAAGACCACCAACGGCAAAGGCGGCGGTTTCGTTGGGTTTAATGTTTAGTTTCATATTTTAAAACTCCGTTAACTTGTAGTTATCGGACTGTTGTTCGTACTCCAAGAACTTGCCCTCGAGTGGCTGAATCAGTTCGATGTTGTAGTCGGTGTTTTCCTCGAGCAGTTTGCGTGCCGTGCGCTCGCTGTCGGCCTCAAGGTAGAGTGATACTGTGTTTTCACGCATTGCGTTTTCCAACCGTGATGGCTGGTAAAGAACTTTGTAAATCATAAGTGCTCCTTTCATGTACACAAAGAAAGCCCCATCAGGGGACTATTCAATCATATGCCCGCATTTTGCCAGGTTACCCCAGCTAGTTGTTATCATTCTACCATACAGATTCGGGATAAGCTAACGTTACTCGTGTAATTGGGTGTTCACTGTGCTCACCGACATCATTAAAATCCAGATATTGTCTGGTGCAATACGTCACTAACAGCGACCGGATGTGGCATAATGTAAGTAGTAACCACCATGATAGGGGTGATGTTGATGCCAATATTGGCAGTGGTAATAGCCGGGGCGTTAGTAGTTTTGCTCATCATTATTTGGGTAGTACGGCGGCGCCAGCGGGTTCAGGCTGAGCACGAGCGGTGGATGCGCGCCATTGATCTCGCCGTGGGTAAGGCGCTACACGACGCGGGCATCGCTGTGGGCGTTAAGCTAGCGGGACAACCCGTTGAAGCGGTGTGGCACCGACAAGTGATGTTGGCCCACTATGAACTACCCGTCGGCACACAGAATACGGAGCAGCAAGTTCGGGCCGCGTTCGGGAACATCGCTTTGTCACAGTTGGCCCTAACGGACGTTTGGGTGCAGGCGGAGAATCAGCACGTTAATTTCGATGTGGCTTACCTTGTTAACGACGCGACCAAGGCGTACGTGGCCGATTTGGAGCGAGTAGAGTAACAATTAGTGTAACAAAGAGACGGCCGATTATCGTTCCCGTGGGGGATAATCGGCCGTCTCTTTGTTCGCGTGATTAGTCAACCATGACTGCTTCAGGATCAATGTCAAACGGGTGATCCGTATTGATGTGGTCATAGAAGAGGGTGCCGTTCAGGTGGTCAATTTCGTGCTGGCACACAATGGCAGGGTAGTGCTTGAGGCGAATCTTTTTCTGTTCGCCATCGACGTTTTGGTACTTAATAGTAATCCGGTCGTGACGCATAACCAGACCATCGTGTTCGTCGTCAACGGATAGACAGCCTTCACCTTCACGCAGGCCGGCCTGTTGGACCGATTCACTGACGATTTGCGGATTAACCAGTACTTCTTTGAAAATAATTTCGCCCTGGTCGCCGGGAACTAGCACTGCGGCCATGGACACGCTCTTGTCCACCTGTGGTGCGGCAAGACCAACACCTGGACGCAAGTGATACTTTTTGTTTTCTTCCTCATCCTGGCTGATAATTAAGTATTCCATTAAGTCATGGGCTAGCTGCTTATTTTCGTCCGAGAGGGGGAATTCCACCTGCTGGGCACGAGCGCGCAGCACCGGATTCGGGTCGCGGACAATATCTTTCATTAGAAACACGGTTAATTGCCTCCTCAAGTAATCTACTGTTTAGATTACCACACGTTGCCCGCTAGAAGACAGAGTTTGCGAACAAAATATCGACGTGGAGCAGGTTGGGAGGTTGTGCCAGCGCTGCTAGTGGCTGGTCGTACTGGCGTGGTGGCTCCGTGTGGCGGTTTTGGTCGGCGGGGGTGCCGTGGGGTGCTACGACTTTGTGGACCGCTCCACGGTGA
>NZ_BCVS01000078.1:0-11997 GCF_001591865.1 Lacticaseibacillus pantheris DSM 15945 = JCM 12539 = NBRC 106106 | reverse complement strand
TTGCTTCGTAATCGTCCCGTTATTTGACGTTGGCGTGTAACCGAGCACATTTGGTACGGTCCCCGTCACCTTCGTCGGATCACCGGGATCGGTCGTATACTGCACTGGTGTTCCTGGCTGGCCATCTGGCGGTGTCACCGTGTAGTCGCCATTCGCGGTGTATTTCAAGGTGACCGTTTGGTTAGCCGTATCATCATCATCAAACTTCGTAGTACCCGCGCGACCATCAGTCGTCAGTGTATACCCATCAACCACGTAGTTAATGGTCTTGCCATCGCTGTCCTTGGTATAGTCAATATCGCTATCACTAGCACCCGTAATGGTTACTGACGGCTTGACATCAGTCGTCCCATCACTGGCATCAACGAACTTCACCGTCACCGTCTGCTCATTAGCCGCATACGTAATCTTCGCCGGTCGTGTTGGGTCCGTCGGTATTAGTACCCAACTACCATCCGGTTGCTTAGTAAGTGTGCCATTGTCCGATGTTGGTGTGTAACCAGGCACATTCGGTACTGTTCCCGTTACCTTCTTTGGGTCACCGGGATCCGTCGTGTACTGCACCGGTGTCCCTGCTTTGCCGTTCGGTGGTGTTATCGTGTAGTCGCCATTGGCCGTGTACTTCAAGGTCACGGTCTGGTTTGTCGTGTCGTCATCATCGAACTTCGTAGTGGTCGAACGGCCATCGGTCGTCAACGTATAACCGTCGACAACGTAATTAATGGTCTTACCATCGCTATCTTTGGTGTAGTCAATGGTGCTATCACTATCACCTGTAATAGTTACTGATTGTTTTACATCAGTCGTCCCGTCACTTGCATCAACGAACTTCACCGTCACCGTCTGTTCGTTGGCCGTATACGTCACCGTCGCCGGCTGCGCTGGGTCATCTGGCACTAACGTATAGCCCTTGGTTTCATCATTCGGGTCAACTGGTTTATAGCTACCACCAGTTACTTCTGGCGTGTAACCTGGCACGTTTGGTACGGTCCCCGTCACCTTCGTCGGGTCACCAGGATCCGTCGTGTACTGCGTCGGCGTCCCTGGCTTGCCATTCGGTGGTGTCACCGTGTAGTCGCCATTGGCCGTGTACTTCAAAGTCACGGTCTGACCAGCCGCGTCGTCATCATCAAACTTCGTGGTTGCATCACGACCATCAGTCGTCAGCGTATAACCATCAACCACGTAGTTAATTGTCTTGCCACCGGAATCTTTGGTGTAGTCAATGTTACTATCGCTAGCACCCGTAATGGTTACTGACGGCTTGACATCAGTCGTCCCATCGCTAGCAGCAACGAACTCCACCGTCACCGTCTGGTTATCGGCCGTGTACGTCACCGTCGCCGGTTGCGTCGGATCCGTTGGCGTCAAAATATAGCTGCCATCCGGCTGTTTGGCCAAAGTACCACCCACGGGCTGCGCTGTATAGCCTGGCACCCCAGGCACCGTCCCTGTAGCTTTGGTCGGGTCACCTGGATCCGTCGTGTACGTTGTTGTAGCGGGTTGTCCGTTTGGCGGCGTTACCGTGTACTGGTTGTTCTTCGTGTACTGCAAAAACGCGGTCTGGTTGCCAGCATCGTTATAGTCATACGTGGTGACTTGCAGCGTACCGTCGTTAGTCAGCACATAACCGGCCTGGTACAACTTATCCGCCAGCGACTGGCTGGCGTAATCAACAGTGGCACCACTAGTACCCGTGAAAGTCAGATTACCGACGGGATTCCCGTTAGCATCAAGTACCGCGGTCGGCGTGTCTGGGTTGGTCATATCCACCAGCTGAACGACAACTGTCTGGGCTTCAGCCACGTAGGTGACGGTAACCGTGTCCGTATAGACCGTCACGCCGCTTTCTTCCGCATAACTTTCCGAATTAGCGGAATTGGCTACAAACTGCGCAACGTTTTCCTGTAACGCCGCGTTCAGCGCGTCGCCATCAGCATAGGTATTCGTATCCTTGCCGGACTCTGCGCCCTGACCCGTACGGTTTTCGGTCAACGTAATTGTGGCCGTAAAGCCATCAATTGTTGGCACGGTGAGCGCATCGAGCGTGGTTTTATCCGGGGCATTCCAACTGGTATAGTACAGCGGTGTGTCTGCCGCACCCTTGCCACCGTACGTGTCCACCCAGTAATCGCGTGTGTACTCAACGTTTTGCTGACCGTTGTCCACCGTCAAATCAGTTCCCTCTGGTGCATTCGCCGGCACTGTGGCCGTACTTGTGAGCGTAAACGTCCGGTGGGTGCGCGTGTAATACGGTGACTTTATGCTCGTTGGGGCGTCGACCAAAGTCAGTGGATCAATGACCACCGTGTACGTGGTGCCGCCCTCCGGCACGACGACCGCCAGAGCCACAATCGGCTGACCATTGGCGTCGACTTTCATTGTCTTGCCGTCAGCTTCGTAAAGCGGGCTTAACGTGTTGTCGTAGTTCACCCGACTATCGGTCTGGTTGTAGCCCAAAATGTACCCGGCCGGTATGTCCAAAGTGACGGACTGATTGCTCCCCACCTGGCCGGTCAAAGCGGTACCGGTCGCAATGACCGATTGATCCTTGGCACTTACGTACTGCACCGTGTACTGTGCGTCTTGCTCACCGTACGTAATGTTGATGTCGTCGTTTCCGAGCACGGACACGTCAGGGGCAACGTAGCCCTTGGTGATGTCGTCCGGGTCGACCTGCGTCAGCGCAATGTCGGTACCCGTCTGCGCGTCTTTGGCCGTGGGAGCGTAACCCAACAGGTACGGAATGTAGTAGCCCGTCGGTGTCGCCACTGCGACTGGGCTGTTATCCGTCATGGTGTACGTCGTCGTCGCCTGAACTCCGGTCGGCAAAGTAACACCCGTTGGCGTCGTGATGTGGTACGCGCCAATCTTGGTGTACGTCAAAGTCAGGACATTGGTATTGTCCCCATCCGTTAACGTCGTTTCTGTAGCGTTGGGACCTGCGTAGCCAGTAATGGTAAAGCTACTATCATCGCTACCGTCAACGTTCAGTGTCTGGCCGTACTTACCGTTGAGCGTCGTGTCCGTACCAATGGCGTTGCCATCTTGATCAACGTGCTCAACCGTCAGGGTGGCTGGATCCCCGATGTAGTGGAGGGTAATGGTGTTAGCGTCAGCGTCCAGTGTTGTCGGCGTGAACGTTTTCGGATTGTTAGTCGCATCCACAGCGTAGTCACCATTGACCGTGTAATGATCAATTGGTGGATACGAAATGGCCTGAACTTCATTAAATTTGGCGGAAACCGTATCGTCTGTCTTGATGGTGTTGCCAAACGAATCCACGTACTTAATCGTTAAGTTGACGGCGGAAGCGTTGTACGTGTAGGTAATATTCGTGGTTTGCGGCAGGTAGGGGTTCGGTACATTGTAGCCAGAGAAAGCTTTCCCTGGGTCGCCGGCCGTCTTGGTATCAACATCGTAAGTTAACGTTCCGGAAGTTGACGCAGTGTTTTTATTCGCGGGAGTTGCATTAAAACTAATGGTCCCCGCATTAACGTCAACTACCGTGTAGGTAATCGTACCGCGCTTAGTCCCATCACTGTTATAAACCGTCTGGGTACGCGTCTGTCCGTTAGTCATCCAGGGCGACATCGTACCTGAAGTGTTCCCAGAATCAGTCGGCTCATAGCCAGTGATTTCGGAGGACGGTTGTGTGTCGTACTTTTGCCCGGTCAAACCGGTCATCGTCACCGAACCAGCAATTTCGTTGCCATTTTGGTCAACATAATTTGTGGTCTGGCTCTGCTGTAATGGGGTAAAGAAGGCAAAGCCACTGTATTGCGAGGTCTTTTCGCCTTTAGGGTACTGCATAACGTCGAAAATATACGTTAAACTCCCCACAACGTACATGGAATCGCCATCGTCAAAGATGTACGCAAAGCCGCCAAAATTAGTCACCTTTTGGCCACTCGTTAATTCCTGCGTGCTGCCGATGGTCAGGTTGTCCCCACTACCGCTCACTAAGCCAATCTGCACCTTGGTTTGCGTCGCGCGGTCAATCGCAAAGCTAACTTTGCCCGCCGACGTATCCATTTCGGCAAAAGTGTACCAATCGGAATCCTCAGCGTAGTGGTACACGCCGGTAGGATAATCCGGGTCGCTCACGCTAAACCCATCGGGCAAAGCCGTGTCCGTAGTCGTCGGGTCTGTCCCCGTTGTACTATCAGTGGTTGGATCGTCCGCAGTATCATTGAGCGCGTCTACTTCGGCAACCGACAGCATACTCTTGTAGCCGATATCGGGAGTCAGTTTGCTGGTTTGCCCGCTGTCTGTTGGTGTCGACTGCGTGACGTTCACGTCTTGCTGTTCCGAGGCCGCACTGGACGTAACCACGCTTGAAGCCGCACTAACCACACTACTGGTTGAATCACTGCTATAAGTGCTGGAAGCGCTACTGCCCGCGCTTGCCTGGCTTACACTCACAGAACTGGCCGTGCTACCAACCGCGGCCGCCGAGCTAGCCTTTCTGGCAACACTAGCACTGTTATCAGGGTTCGCGGCACTACTTTGCGTAGCACTGGAGCTGGCAGCACTACTCGTTTTGGCGGCACTGCCAGCGTTTTCCCCGGTTATATCTGTCTTTACCGTGTCATCAGCGGCACTTGTTGCATCCGCGCTAACAGCGCTGCTATCCGCACCGCTGTTAGCGGAAGAACCAGTCTGGTCAGAAACCGAACTAGTACTACTACCCTGATTATGCAAAGCATACGTACTGCCCTGCGTCACGGTACTAGCACTACTATCGGCATTAGTATCTGTAGTTGTATCATTGGATTCCTCTGCAGCGGCGACCGTATTGCTGCGCGTACCCATTGCTGTGGTCATGCCCAAGAAGAACAGGGTGCCATACACCCACTTCTTGCCAGCTTTCCACATCTTCACACGCTCCTTAATTTCTGGAGTTGGTGAACCCTTTGTGCGCCTGAATTTCATCAATACTCATCTCCCGTAAAATCATTAATTAAATCACGATGAGGCCCTTACTTACACACCAATACATTACACCCTACAGCCAACGTAAACAACCAAATTGTATGAAGTTGCGTAACATTACATTAAGTTTTATAAAGGTGTTTGTGCAACCACTTCACTAGTCCATTAACCGCCAACTTTCATTTGAGCAATTCGTTGCTTGCTGTCATGACACCATAGTTACTCAAGGATAGACAATTGTCGGTTTTTGTTGGCTTAACGCGCTTAGTTCTTTTCATGAACGTCTGATACTTCCCGCTTAAAAACCAAGTTGATGATTACACCATAATTTGACAGTTATTTATCGCGCGACAATTCAGAAGCTTAATTAACCCAAATTTGCTCGTACTGTTTTGCACAATCACAACGAACTTGTACGACAATAGCATTAAAGGCGTTAAACATTAAAAAACGAATCGTTTTATTTGCAAGGAACCGTTAGCTGACCATTAGAAAAATTAAATCCTATTTTTTAATTATTAGGCAATGTGGAAATTTGCGCTCCACAGACCGCTTTGCGGAGCGGTCTGAAAATAGCAATTAAGCCTTTTATTTCCTCTGTAGAGAAAAAGTTACTTGTCGGTGACTACTGATCAACTGCTCATACAACTACAAACCCGATTAGGTTATCCCTTACTCATTCTGACCGCGATTAAACCACTAAGCACCACAGTCTCCCGGCGGTGCTTTACACAGCCGCCTATAGTTAAGTCAGAGTACGATGCAAAGCACCCACTCCAACTAAAAAAACGAACCCGTGCCACCCCATATGGCAACACCTGGTTCGCTTCATCCTACATACTACTTGTTTGCATTTTCCAACTTCTCGGCCTCCGCGTCGATTGCCGCGAAACCTGACTGACCAGATTGCTTCTGAGGATGTTTTGAACGGTCCTCTTCTGCCTTCTGAATCAACGCCTTACGCTGTTCTTTACTGAGCTTTCCTGCCATCATTCTCGCCTCTTTTCGCATAGCGCGTATCCGGGTCGCCCCCAATACACCCCATTAGAATCGTAGCTGCGAGCCGGATTGTCGGTCGGAACGTCGCTCCATTCGGGCGACCACAGTTATGATGTTTGGTTAGTACTCCCTCATTATAACTCTTTTATTAGCAAACACCAGCAACGATTGCCAATATAAACGAGCCTACCGATTCTTGTGCACCACTTTGATGCTGCTGTGGCCCGTCCCGTCAGCCGTTACTCGTAACTGGTCGGCCACCGAATCCTGCAACTGCTCCACGTGGCTGATAATACCAACCGTCCGGTGGCCCTCAATGGATTCCAGCGCCTCCAGCGCCATCGTCAGACTGTCGTGATCCAGCGAGCCAAAGCCCTCATCCACAAACAAAGCATCGATGGCAATGCCGCCACTTTCCTCCTGAATTACCTCGCCTAACGCCAAAGCCAATGACAAAGCCGCGATGAAACTCTCACCGCCTGACAGAGTCTGAACCGACCGGGTCCCCCCAACCTGATCATCATACACGTCAATCTCCAGGCCCGTGTGGTTCCCGGTCCCCCCCTGGTCGTCACTCAACCGGAAAGCGTACCGACCCCGCGTTAACTCCTGTAGTCGGAGCGTACCCTGCTCCAACACCCGCGTAAAGTAGGCGCGTAAAACATACCGCTCCAACCCCATCTTAGCTGGGTTATTGCCGGTAAAAGCCGCGACCAACGTACTCAACTCGTTGAGACGCTTACGCTCGGCCCCCTGCGCCTCCAGACGCTGGCGAATGTCTGCCAACCGCCGCTGGTTACGCTCCAACCGGCTCTGGGCGTCGTGGTGCTCCGTCCGGGCCGCTTCAGCCCGCTGCGTCTCGGTAGCAGTCGTCGCTTCGATTGTGGCGACATCCGGCTCCGTGCGGTCACCAATCGCCGTCTCGGCGTCCGCCAGCATCCCCGCCACGCGCGCAACCTGCTCCCGGTACTGCTGCTCCTCAGCCCGTAACCGCGGTAATTGCGCCACCGCAGCCAAGTCCGCTGCCATCATTTCGGAGGACGCGTCCTGCCCATAGTGTTCACGCACCAGCGCGGACAGTTGCTCGGTCGTTTGGCCCAAAGTTGCGGTGGCACTGCTGGCAACGCTCCGCTGACTGGTCAACTCGCCCTGACGCTGGTTGAGCGTCGCTGCCGCCGCGTTCGCTGCACTCGTAGCTGCCGTCACGGCCCGGTCGTACTCAGCCACGGCCGCGGTTAACTGCCGCTGCTCACGCGTCACTGCGTCGATGTCCCCCACGCCATCCGGCAACTCGGCTACGGCTTGCTGCCAGTTCGCCTGAGCCACCTGTCGCGCCGTCTCGGCGTCAGCCGCCACCCGGGTAGCCTGGGTGACCGCAGCGGCTTGTTGCTCACGTTGGGTCGTGAGGACCGTCACCCGGGCGGATAACTGCCGCTCCTGACGCTGTTCGGCAGTCAGCTGCTCGCTAGTCCGTTGCGTCATCTGGACGGCGCTTTGCACTGCGGACTGTGCGGCGGTGCCGTCAGCAACTTTAGGTAAATCAAAGACCTGTGCCCCGTTCACCGCCGTTACTAGTTGCTGCTCGGCCTGGTTGCGGTGCTCCTCGGATTGCTGCAACCGGGTCGCCAACTGCCTGCCATCCGCTTCGACCGCCGCTTGATGGGCCTCTAGCCCCCGTAACTGTTCCTGCATTGCGTCCAGCTCGGCCACGTCGACCGTCGCTGTCGCGGTCGCCAACTGCGGGTGCTCCGTGCTCCCGCACACCGGGCAGGGCTCGCCCACACCTAGCTTTGCGGCCAACATCGCCGCCTGATCCTGGTAGTAGGCCAATCGGGTCTCGTCCACCCGCCGCCCCAGAGTGGCTGTTTCCGTGCGTGCGGCTTGCACCGCCAGGTCGTTGTCCGCCGCGGCCGACTCTAATGCCGCCTGGTCGGCCAAAGCTGCGGTGTATACCTCGTTGGCACGTTGCATCCCCCCCAAAGCGAGCTGCTGCTGCGTGGCCCGTTCCCGGAGTTCATCCACCGCCAGTTGCACCAACTGCTGGTTGACGGTTGCCAACGCATCATCCGTCGCCCGTAGCGCCGCCGTGGCAACGTTGGCCGCGTTACTTTGCGCATCAGCCGCGGCCGCCGCACTACTGGCCGCGTCGGAGTAGGTCGCTACCGTCCGCAACCGCTGGGCTGCCGACGACAGGACCGCCACGCGCTCGCGCTGGTCCGCCACACTCTCTGACTGCGCAGCGAGCGAGTTGGCTGCTGCCGCCGCGCTACTTTGCGCCGTTGTCGCCCCAGATACCGCCGCCGTAATCTGCGTCAGCTGCGTGTCTGCCGCACTCGCCGCCACCAGTGCGGACTGGCGGTCGTTGTACGTCCCCGCGTGTTCCTGTGCCCAAGCCAAAGCCGTGATGCGTGCCTGCCGTGTAGCTGCCGCGCTACTTTGCGCTGCCAAAGTCTCCTGCGTGGCTGCAGCCTCACGCCGCCGCTTAAACGCCGCGGCTAACGTGCGTGCCTGCTCTAACGCGGTGGCAGCACTGGTTGCGGCGCTCGCGGCGCTGCTGGCCACCGTTGCTAATTGCGCCACCACTTGATCGTCGGCCGCAATGGTAGTTGCCGCCGCGGTCAGCCGGTCGGGTAGCGGCGACTGTTCATCAGCCGCGGCGCTCGCGGCCTCGTCCTCAGCATCGGTCCACTCAAACGCCCGCATGGCCTCCTGCAGTTGGTGGTCCGTCGTCCCCACCTTTGCCTGCAGCTGACGTTGCTGCTGCCGCAACCGTTCACCCCAGTCTTGGTACATCTGCGTACCAAAGAGGCTGCGTAACAGCGCCTCGCGTTCGTTGCTGTCCGCGTCGAGAAACTTGCGGAACTCGCCCTGTGGCAGCAGGATAATCTGGCGAAACTGCTGGCGATTCAGGTGCATGATGTCCACAATGGCGTCGAGTACGTCCCGCGCCTTGCCCAGCACCTCATCGGGATGGTCGGGCTGATGGATCAACAACTCCGGATTACGCACCTTCAGCTCACCGCTGCGGGACACGTACATTGAGCGCGTAACGTCATACTCGATGTCATCGTTGCGGAACCGCAAGTGCACAACCGTATCGGCACTAGCCGCGGCAAACTCTGACCGCATCGCCGTAGCCAGGCGTCCGTTACCGGTCTGATTCTTCTTCTCGGTTCCGTACAGTGCAAAGACTAACGCGTCAAAAATCGTCGTCTTACCCGCGCCGGTATCCCCACTGATCAGGAATAATGGGGTGTCCGCAAAGTCGGTAAAATCAACCCGTGCGTCGGCGTATGGACCAAAGTTTTGCATTTCTAACAGTTCAAATTGCATAGACTACCTCCTGGGCATGATTACGCATAGTGTTAATCACGGTGGTTCAGTGGTTATTCTTGACCTTCCACATGTGCTAGCGCATCCGCCGCCCACTGACGTTGCTCGTCGGTCATCGTTACGCCGTTGGTATCGTCATAAAATTGCCCCAGCAAGTCCATCGGGTCCAGGTGGCGATCCACCGGCTTCTCGGTCACCAACGTGGCAACGCCGTGCGTCCGGTCCACCCCGGTACACCGTTGATACACCGTCCGTAGTTGGCTCATCAAGTCAGGAATAATCTCGGTATCCGTCAGGGTAACCTGCGCAAAACTGTCCGTATCAATCGTGTGGTAAAAATCCGGGTCCATTACGTGTTCAAAGCTTCCCTGCACGTTGATAAAGTCCGGACTCTGTGGGATTTCCACGAACTGTCGCTGCATCGTTTCGGTGTCGAGTACGTACACCCCTTTGCGCTGCTCGGTCTCGCTCACGTCAAACTTCACGAGCGATCCAGCGTACTGAATCTTATCCGCATTCACCGCGTGCCGGTTGTGCAGGTGCCCCAAAGCCACGTAGTCAAACGGCTCCAACACGTCAAGCGGCACAGCGTCCAGTCCACCAACATTCACCGGCGTTTCCGAGCCCGTGTGGGTGCTACCCGCAGCAAAGAAGTGGGCGACCAGCACGTGCTTCTTATCCGGCGCAAAGGCTGCCACCATTTTGGCAATCACCGGCACCATTGCCGTACCGATATTAGTCAACTGGTCGTCATCAAAGTAATTACGCGCCATCGCCGGCTCAAAGTATGGTAGCAAGAAGAATTGTGTATCGCCAATGGTGACCGGCGTAAACGCTTCTTCTAACCGGGTATGCAGGTAAAAGCCGGTGCTGCTATACCACTCGCTCCCCGTCGCCAGGCGTGGGGCCGAGTCGTGGTTGCCGCTAATGACCAGCAGCGGGAAACCGTCGTCACGGTTCAGCGTCCGCATCATTCCGTTCACGGCGTTGACCGCGTTTTCTGCCGCTAGCCCCCGATCGTACAGGTCTCCGGCGATAATAATGGCATCCACGTTTTGGTCATGGGCAACCTGCCGTAGCGCGGCAAAGGATGCCTGCTGGGTGGGCAATAAATCGAATCCGGACAGCGTGCGACCAATGTGCCAATCGGCTGTATGTAAAATACGCATGGTTTTGACTCCCCCTCGATGATGGCTAGTAACAGTACATACGTTCGTAGTACTATTCTACCGCCAAGTTGCGGCCAGCGGGACCCCCATTTATGACTTACGACTAATTATCTGGGAACAAATAAGAACGTGGACCACAATGCGGTTAGCTCCCGAGCACTAACGAAATACGGCCGGTATTCCCACACTGAGGAATACCGGCCGTATTTCGTTATGCACAGGGACCTGCATTGTGGTCCACGTTTGTAGGCCGGCTTGTCGCCACGACCCCAATCGGTCAGAAGACAGCCAGCGTCGATGTTCATTGTTTTACCGAAGCCGCTAATTATAACCGGGTCTCTTTTTGCTTGATTGATCCGCGTTAATCTTGGGGAACGGGTTCCTGCAGCTGTCCGGGGGTCATCCCCACCGTATCCATCAGGGTTTCTTCAAAGTAGACCACCATATGACGGCTTTGCAGCACCGGCAACATGTTATACATCGCAAAGACAGCTTGGCGGTGCTCATCCGTATCTTCATCCTGTAGTATGCCCAGGCGCTTCAGCAGTAGGATACCAAACCGGCTTTCAATCAGGTGCTCATCCATCCCCGCTGCGTCGATTTCCTTCATTAACGGTTGGGCGTAGTTAGAGCGCCGGGCAACCAGCACCCGTAATCCACGGGTGATCACCGTCCACGCCGAAACGTAGCCCATCTGGTTCCATCCGCGCATAGTGATGGCTGCCTGTAAAACTTCGCGTGTCAACACCAGCACTTTGGGCGACGGCAGCATCACCATGACGGCGTGCAGGACCTCCAGTTGGGTTTCATCCCACGACCCGCTGGCCACAAGCAAAGCCGATAAGTGTTCAATTTCTGCGTCAGACACCAAATTCCGGTGGGCGGCGTAATAATAGTCGCCCGCCATGACCATCATCTGGTAAAAGTTAACGTCAGTTGGGTGCTCCCGGTAGCGTACGGCAAGTTGCTCGAATTGGTGCTTCATCCGCACCGGTGACTCCGCCTTAGTCCCGAGTCGTTGCCAGTGCCCCAGCTCCTCATCCGGTTTGCCGGCGGCCACAGCAAAGGTGCGCAGGGTGACGCCCATCCGCGCCAACATAGCCTGTACTTTGCTAATGGCGAGGTCACGCTCACCGGCCTCGAAGTTATGTACCGACCGCGCCGTTGCGATGCCGTCGGACAAATCCTCGACGCTCCAGCCTTGTTCTTCACGTAGCTCTCGAAAACGTTTATTAATTGGCATCGGCTACCTCCCCAACAGCATCTGTTGCGGGTCCTGGCTGTGGCACTTGCGCGTACAGGTCGGTACCACAAAGCCGCTGCGCGGTGTCACGGTAACTTTGCGCCAACGACACCGAGCCAATGGTCCGTAGAAAGCTGATCAAGCCGGTAATTGATTCTGCCCGGGCCGTACTGGGCTCAATCCGGTAGGCTAAACAGCGCGCAATAAACTCACGACGGTACTCCACCAACGATGCGTTGGCGGGAATTACGCCCTGCTGCACTTTTTCCGTCAACCGCTTGGCTAACGTAATTTCTCCCGACTGGACGAGCCAACAAT
>NZ_BCVS01000077.1:0-12058 GCF_001591865.1 Lacticaseibacillus pantheris DSM 15945 = JCM 12539 = NBRC 106106 | reverse complement strand
CCAGGGCGGGAGCGTGAGGCGCGCAGCTCCGGCCATGAGCCCCGGCCATATCCCCGGAGCCACGGCTGCCACAGAAACCGGCGACCTGCAACGACGCCCCTATTTAAATGTTGCGGATAGTTTTGTATACTAGACGGAGTGAAAATTCATGGGGAGGCCACGAGATGGCACAACTTTTCTTCCGCTACGGTTCCATGAACAGCGGTAAAAGCATCGAAATTTTGAAGGTGGCCCACAACTACGAGGAACAAGGTAAGCGGGTCATCCTCATGAATAGTAGTATCGATACCCGCTCCGGGGTGGGTCATATTGCCAGCCGGATTGGCCTCGAACGTGACGCTCATCCAGTATTCCCGGATAGTGACGTCTTTGCGATGGTTCAAGAAATCGACGACGGCGCCAGCTGTGTGTTGATCGACGAAGCACAGTTTATGACCCAACAACAGGTGTTTGAATGCGCCCGGGTGGTTGACGAGTTGCACATTCCCGTTATGGCCTTTGGGTTGAAAAATGACTTTCAAAACCACCTGTTCGCAGGTAGTGAGGCCTTGCTGGTTTACGCCGATAAGATTGAAGAAATGAAAACCATCTGCTGGTTCTGCGCGAAGAAAGCCATCATGAACCTGCGCGTGAATAACGGTCACCCGGTGTACGAGGGTGAGCAGATTATGATGGGCGGTAACGAGTCGTACTACCCGGTTTGCCGCAAGCATTATTTTCACCCGCCACTGGATGTACGGGGAGAGGAATAGGTTATGGATAAGATTTTTGAACAACTCGACGGGGTGTTAGCCCGGTACGAGGAAATTGAGGAAATGATGGCCGATCCTGAGGTCATCGCCGACACCAAGCGATTCATGGAAATTTCCAAAGAGGAAGGATCCATGCGTGAGGTGGTGACGGCATACAAGCAGTACAAGCAACTGCTGCAGGATATCGACGAAAATGACGAAATCATGCGTGACAGCGATGACCAGGAACTAGCGGATATGGCCAAAGAAGAACTGGCCGCTGACCGTGAACAGAAGGCCAAGCTGGAAGAGCAGATGAAGGTCATGATGTTACCGAAGGACCCCAACGATGATAAAAACATCATCATGGAAATTCGTGGTGCTGCCGGTGGCGATGAGGCCAGCCTCTTTGCGGGTGACCTGCTTAACATGTACACGCGTTATGCCGAAAACCAGGGCTGGAATACGGAAATTATCGATTCCACGCCAACCGAAGTGGGTGGCTACAAAGAAGTCGTGGTCATGATTACCGGAAACAACGTATACTCCAAGCTGAAGTATGAAAACGGGGCTCACCGCGTCCAACGCGTGCCCGTAACTGAAAGTGCCGGCCGGGTGCACACCAGTACTGCCACGGTCGGTGTAATGCCGGAGTACGAAGAGGTGGACTTCAAGCTGGAGCCGAAGGATATTCGGACCGACGTTTACCGTTCCAGCGGTGCTGGTGGGCAACACATTAACAAGACCAGTTCCGCTGTCCGCATGACGCACATTCCCACGGGGATCGTGGTGGCGATGCAGGACCAGCGCTCCCAGCAACAAAATCGTGTTAAGGCCATGCAGATTTTGACGAGTCGTGTGTACGATTACTACGAAAGTCAAAATGAAGAGGAATACGCGGCCAAGCGCCGGACGGCCATTGGTTCTGGTGACCGGTCGGAGCGTATTCGTACGTATAACTACCCACAAAACCGTGTGACCGATCACCGCATTGGCTTGACGCTGAACAAGCTCGACAAGATTATGAACGGCGATTTGGACGAGATTATTGCGGCCCTCGTGGTGCAGGATCAGGCCAAGAAGCTGGAGCAGTTAGATGTCTAGGAGTTACGGGGAGGCGTTGCGCGAAGCGGAGCGCCTTTTATCGAGCCATGGCTTGGAACCTGATGGCGCGGATTACGTTTTGACCACGCGGCTGAACTGGACGCGTAGCCGCCTAATTCTGCATGCGCGGGACGTCATGCCCGCGGCCGTTGATGACCAGTTGCAACGCGACCTGCAGCAACTAATTGCCAACGTGCCGCCGCAGTACGTGGTGGGTAGGGCGCCGTTCTTCGACGATTGGTTCCGGGTGACCCCGGATGTACTGATTCCCCGGTTTGAAACTGAGGAGTTGGTTTCGTGGGTGTTGAGCGACCAGCAGGCTGCAAAGACGGGCCTGGACCTAGGTACCGGTAGCGGCGCCATCGGGATTACGCTGGCGCAGAACCTGCCGAATACGCACATGACGCTGAGTGACGTCTCCGCCGCGGCTTTGCGGGTGGCGCGGAGTAACGCGGATGCGCTTAGTGCCAATGTGGAAGTGGTGGAGAGTGACCTTTTCGCGGAGTTGCCCCAACGGTTCGACTTTGTGGTGACGAACCTTCCGTACATCAGTCACGATGAAGAGTCGGTGATGGATGTCAGCACGATAGATTACGAACCACATCTGGCGCTGTTTGCAGATGATCACGGGCTGGCGCTCTTCCGCCGCTTCTTTGCGACTGTCGGCGACCACGTGCATCCGGGTGGGGCCGCGTACCTTGAGTTTGGCTACCACCAGCAGCCGGCCCTTGAGCGCATGTTGAGCGTAATGCTGCCCGCGGCGACGGCTGAATTTCGCCGCGACATGGCGGGACACCCGCGCATGCTCAAAGTACAGTTTTGAGGTAGGACAATACTATGGAGGCAAACTATGCAGACAACTGTTTTTACACGGGACACGGTTGCTGACGCCGCCGCTTTGTTGCGGGCAGGCGAGTTGGTCGCGTTTCCGACCGAGACGGTTTACGGCTTGGGGGCGGATGCAACGAACGTGACCGCCGTGAAGAAGGTCTACGCGGCCAAGGGGCGCCCGAGTGATAACCCGCTGATTGTGACGGTGGCGGATATTGATACGGTGCGGCGCTTTGCGGACGTGACACCAGCCGCCGAGCAATTAATGCGCAAGTACTGGCCGGGCCCCCTCACCATTATCCTGAACATTATCCCGGGGGCCCTGGACGCGACGGTGACCGGCGGCTTGCAGACAGCGGCATTTCGCTGCCCGGATAATGCGGCTACGCGCGAGTTAATCAGGTTGGCGGGTAACCCCATTGTCGGACCCTCAGCCAACCTGTCTGGTAAGCCAAGTCCAACTACGGCGCAACACGTTTTGCACGATATGGATGGGCGCATCGCCGGCATTTTGGATGATGGCCCGGCGCGGGTCGGCGTAGAATCGACCGTACTGGATATGAGCGGCAACGTGCCCGCCATATTGCGGCCGGGGTTCGTCGATGAAGAAATGTTGACGGCCGATTTGGGTGCCGTCAATACCGATCAGCACCATGTTGGGGCCAAAGAGACACCAAAGGCACCGGGGATGAAGTATAAGCACTACGCTCCCGACGCGCAGGTAGTGATTGTGGACCACCTAGCCGACTTTCCCGCGGCCATTGAGTGGGCGCGGGCTGATGGTCGCGACTTTGGCGTGCTCGCAACCGACCAAGTGTTGGCGCAGGTGCCCGCAGGTGTGGAAACGTACTCGTTGGGCCGCGATTTAGCGAGTGCGACGCGCGACCTGTTTGCGGGCTTGCGCTACTTTGATCTGCATCCCGATGTGTCACTGGTGTTGGCGCAGGGCTTTGACCAGGAGGGGTTGGGCGCAGCGTACATGAATCGCATCAACAAGTCGGCTGGTGGGGAACATTTTCCGGTAACGGAATCGTAACCCGCAAGCCGGTGGTCTATGCTATACTGATGAACGGAATAATGGCCTGAGTGGGGCCACGACAAGCAAAGGAGAACATAACGATGGGCAAGTTTACGGTTTTAAATCATCCACTGATTCAACATAAATTGACGTTGATTCGTGACAAGAATGTCGGTACTAAGGAATTTCGTGAGGTAGCGAACGAAATTGCCGAGTTGATGGTTTATGAAATCACACGCGACTTACCGCTAGAGGACGTTGAGGTTGAAACCCCAATGGGCAAGTCCACCCAGAAGCAACTTGCCGGTAAGAAATTAGCGGTTGTACCAATTTTGCGTGCGGGTCTCGGGATGGTCGATGGGGTCCTGGAACTCATTCCGGCCGCCAAAGTTGGCCACATTGGTATGTATCGTGACGAAAAGACGTTGAAGCCACACGAGTACTTTGTGAAGATGCCGACCGACATCGATCAGCGCGAACTACTGATTGTGGACCCAATGCTGGCAACTGGCGGGTCCGCCATCATGGCGATTGATGCGCTGAAGAAGCGGGGCGCCAAGGCCATGAAGCTCATCGTCCTGGTGGCTGCACCTGAGGGCGTTAAGGCGGTCCAGGAACAGCATCCGGACGTGGAAATTTACGCTGCTGCCCTAGATGACCACCTGACGGAGACGGGTTACATCTTCCCTGGCTTGGGGGATGCTGGTGACCGTTTGTTTGGTACTAAGTAAATAGGAAGTAGTTATCAAGGAGTACGCCGTGGGTGTGCTCCTTTGATTTTCAACACGGTATTGGGTCGGCGGTCTGCGGACGTAAATTCTCGCGGATTAATCGCCATCATATTCGTAGTAACTTACAGTCATCATCGCAGATGATGGGGTGGACAGTGTTCTTGCCAATGAAACAAGGGGATATTGTAGTCGGCAGCGGACTCGATTAACGTTGCGCACACAACTTTTTAATACCCAATTTGCGCTTTATTGGTGCTTTTCATTTGATGTAACACTTATGAAAGCCGCCATTTAGCTAAAGGCGACGCTTTCATTCCAAAATGGAGTGAAAGCCGACATGATGGGGAATTCCTTTTGTCTTTTCTATCTGAAGGTGATAGAGTAAGCAGTGTATTTTGAGTGCTTGTGCGCTGGCAAATACAATATATACATACGCTGTACCCTGTGACAACGTGTGACAGTTAACTAAATAAAGAAGGAGGAGGTGAATTCTGTGAACGATAAGTATCCCTACCTATCGATTGGCGGTTTACGCTTCAACCTCGCGAACGACATTCCAGTGCTAATTTCGGCCATTGTAGTTTTTGCGTTGGTGTTCTATTTGTCCCGTAAACCGACATTACGTCCGAAGGGCCGGCAGAACTTGCTGGAATGGCTCATCGACTTTACCAACGGGATTGTGCGTAGTGCGATGCCGGGTGAAGAAGGGTCAATGTTCCAACTATTTATTTTCGTCATGTTCCTATTTGTGTTCATGGCCAACCAGTTGGGACTGTTCATTGACGTCAACGTCAGTGGCGTGACCTGGTTCCATTCCCCGACGGCCAGTCCGTTAATTACCATGACTTTAGCCATGGTGGTACTGGTATTGGCTCACTATGTTGGGGTTGCTCGCCACGGCTTTAAGGGTTACCTGAAGGGCTTTGTTAGCCCGATGCCGATGCTGGCGCCCATCAACTTATTGGAAGAGTTCACGAACTTCATGACCTTGGCTCTCCGTCTGTACGGTAATATTTTTGCCGGCGAGGTGCTAATCATGCTGATTCGTAACATGGCGTTATCCGGTAAGTTTGCTATCTTGTCATTCCCATTAGGCTTCTTGGCCGAAATGGCATGGCAAGGGTTCTCAGTATTCATTGGTAGTATCCAAGCATACATTTTTGTCACGCTCGGATCCGTATACATTTCCAACAAGGTTTTGTCTGAAGAATAGTATTTTTAGGAGGAATTTTCACATGAACTACATCGCTGCATCAATCGCCGCCGGCTTAGCCGCTTTGGCCGCATCATATGGTAACGGTCACGTTATTAGCAAGACTATCGAGAGTATGGCACGTCAGCCAGAATTGTCCGGTCAGTTCCGTAGCACGATGTTTATCGGTGTTGGTCTGATCGAAGCCGTGCCAATCATCGCCATCGCTATTTCTTTCCTGCTGCTGTTCCAATAGGATTATTAAGCACGCAGACGAAAGGAAGTGGCACAGATGTTGCATGGAATGATTTTTGCCGCCGCTGGACTTGAAGTCGGCGACATGCTGTTCGACCTGGCCACGTTCATCGTGTTGATGGTTCTTGTCGGTAAATTTGCTTGGGGCCCAGTCACCAAAATGATGGCTAAGCGCCAGGAAAAGATTACCGGGGACCTGGATTATGCGGATCAGGCTAAGAGTGACGCTGACAAGCTGCTCGCTCAACGCCAATCTGAACTGCAAAATACGCAGGCAGAAGCCGTAAGCATTGTGAACACCGCTAAGACCAATGGCCAGAAGCAAAGTAAGGCCATTGTGGACGCAGCACACAAGGACGCTGCCGACCTGAAAACTAAGGCTGCCGCAGAGATTGCGCAGTCCAAGCAGGACGCCCTGAACGGCGCCCGTGATCAGGTGGCGGACCTCTCCATCACTATTGCCAGCAAGATTATCGGCAAGGAGCTGAAGGCTGAAGACCAGCAGTCGCTCATTGACGATTACATCAAAGGGCTGGGTGATTAGATGGCACTGACAAATGCGATTGTGGCACCCCGTTATGGGGCAGCATTGTTTGAAATTACGGCTGCTGAGGGGACGACCCAGGAAGTACAGTCAGAGTTTCACGCTCTCGACCAGGTGTTTAACGACAATCCTGGCCTGATGGCTGCACTGATTGGGCCCGAACTGAAGCTGAACCTCAAGCAGGAAATCGTGGGGGAACTAACCACTGGCGCTTCGCCAGTGGTTGCACGACTCGTGCAAATGACCTTTAACTATGGTCGCATTGCCGCTTTGCCTGCCATCGTGGCTGACTTCGACGAACGCATTAGTGCGGACGCCGGTCAGATCACGGGGACGGTCACCACGGCTGTGCCGTTGTCAGGTGCACAGGCAGACAAGCTTGCCGCTGCGGTAGCGCGACGCTTGGGTGTTGAGCACGCCGAATTGAACAATGTTGTGGACGCTAGCGTTATTGGTGGTGTCCGGGTGCAGGCAGCTAACTACGTAATCGACGGTACGGTGCAACACCGGATCGACCAGATTCGCGCAGAGTTGCTCACCCATTAGAAATAGTGAAGAGGTGAAGTCATGGCTATCAAAGCAGAAGAAATTAGCACGCTGATTAAACAGCAGCTAGAAAACTACAAAGACGACCTCGATGTTGCCGAGGTCGGGACTGTCACCTACGTTGGTGATGGTATCGCCCGTGCTCACGGGCTGGATAACGCCATGGCCAGTGAACTGTTGGAATTCGAAAACGGTTCATATGGTATGGCGCAGAACCTTGAAACAAATGATGTCGGGATTATCATCCTGGGTGACTTTGACGGTATTCGTGAAGGTGACACGGTCAAGCGTACCGGTCGCATTATGGAAGTACCCGTTGGGGAATCCTTGATTGGTCGCGTCGTGAACACTCTGGGTCAGCCAGTGGATGGCCAGGGTGACATCAAGACCGATAAGACCCGTCCGGTTGAAGTGAAGGCACCTGGTGTTATGCAGCGTCAGTCCGTTACGGAACCGTTGCAGACCGGTCTTAAAGCCGTTGACGCCCTCGTGCCAATTGGTCGTGGCCAACGTGAATTGATTATCGGTGACCGTAAAACTGGTAAGACCAGTATCGCCATCGATACGATTATCAACCAAAAAGACCAGGACATGATTTGTATCTACGTTGCGATTGGGCAGAAGGACTCCACGGTCCGTGCTCAGGTCGAAACGTTACGCAAGTACGGTGCGATGGATTACACCATCGTGCTGACTGCTGGTCCATCCGAACCAGCACCAATGCTCTACCTGGCACCATACGCGGGTACCGCAATGGGTGAGGAATTCATGTACAACGGCAAGCACGTTTTGATTGTGTACGATGACCTGACCAAGCAGGCCGCCGCTTACCGTGAAATTTCCCTGCTGCTCCGTCGGCCACCGGCACGTGAAGCTTACCCTGGTGACATTTTCTACACTCACTCCCGTCTGTTGGAGCGTAGTGCTAAGTTGAGTGATGCATTGGGTGGCGGTTCCATGACGGCTTTGCCGATCATCGAAACACAGGCCGGCGACGTGTCCGCTTACATCCCAACGAACGTTATCAGTATCACCGACGGCCAAATCTTCCTGCAAAGTGACCTGTTCTACGCTGGTACGCGTCCAGCCATTGACGCCGGGACTTCGGTCTCCCGTGTCGGTGGTGATGCCCAGTTGAAGGCCATGAAGAAGGTTTCTGGTACGTTGCGTCTGGACCTGGCCAGTTTCCGTGAATTGGAAGCATTTAGCCAGTTCGGTTCTGACCTGGATGCGGCAACGCAGGCCAAGTTGAACCGTGGACGCCGGACCGTTGAAGTCCTGAAGCAGCCCGTACACCAGCCTTTGACCGTTGAAAAACAAGTCTTGGTTCTGTACGCTTTGACTCACGGCTTCATGGACGATGTGCCCGTGGACGATATCAACCGTTTCCAGAGTGAACTGTTTGACTACTTCGACACTAATGCTGCCGAACTGGTGCAGTCCATCAAGGACACTGGTAAGTTACCGGATACGGACAAGATGGATACGGTGATGAAGGCGTTCGCTGCCGGGTTCACCGCAGCGCAGGCTCAAACTGCAGCTTCCACTAATTAGGGGGTGAGCAGATGGCTGAATCATTAATTGATATTAAGCGACGCATCTCCTCAACCAAGAAGACGCGGCAAATCACTGTAGCCATGCAAATGGTTAGTGGTGCCAAGCTCTCTAAGATTGAGAAAAAGGCGGTTGCCTACCAGGTGTACGCGAACAAGATTCGTGCCACCGTCACGCACTTGGCGCAAGCCCAGTTGCTGAGCATGGAAGCCAACCAGGATGCGGGCAAGGGCGATGGTCAGCAGCTGCGTGTTGCGGACCTGTTGCAGGAACGGACTGTTAAGAAGACCGGTTACCTGGTGATTACCAGTGACCGTGGTTTAGTCGGTGGCTACAACAGCAACGCCTTGAAGTCGATGCTCCAAGTAATTGAAGAGGACCACAAGGACAAAGACCACTACGCCATCATGGCAATTGGTGGTGTCGGCGCGGACTTCTTTAAGGCCCGGGGCATGAACGTCGCCTACGAATACCGGGGCGTTTCTGATATTCCCACCTTCAACGAGGTGCGCGAAATCGTCAAGACTGCGGTAACAATGTTTGACAACGAGGTCTTTGATGAGTTGTACGTGTGCTACAACCACCACGTTAACTCTTTGACCTCGGCCTTCCGGGTGGAAAAAATGTTACCAATCAGCGATCTTGATCCGTCTGAAGTGGCGGACAGCCCGATTCAGTATGATGCTGAACCGAGTGTGGACGCCGTGCTCGACGTCGTGCTCCCACAGTATGCGGAAAGCTTGATTTTTGGTGCCATTATTGATGCCAAGACGGCTGAACATGCTGCTTCGACCACGGCGATGAAGAGTGCTTCAGATAACGCTAAAGATTTGATTGACGGCTTGTCTTTGCAGTATAACCGTGCACGACAAGCAGCAATCACCACGGAGTTGACCGAAATCACCGGTGCAACTGCCGCGATTGAGTAACAACCACAAATAATTGCGGGGAGGACAGCATAATTGAGTAATACTACAGGTAAAATCGTGCAAGTGATCGGACCTGTCGTCGACGTGGCCTTTCCCATCGATGGCGACTTGCCAAAGATCAACAACGCACTCGAAGTCACTAACACCCAGGGACAGACAATTGTTGTCGAAGTCGCCGTGGAGTTAGGTGACGGCGTAATGCGGACCATTGCGATGGCCAGCACGGATGGCTTGCAGCGTGGTATGGAGGTGCGCGATACCGCGGCACCAATTTCCGTACCCGTTGGTCAGGACACCCTTGGTCGCGTGTTTAACGTCTTGGGCGAACCGATTGATGGTGGCGACGAATTCGGCGCTGACCACGAACGGAACAGCATCCACCGTGACGCACCAGCCTTTGAGGAACTGAGTACTAGTTCAGAAATTCTTGAAACCGGGATCAAAGTTATCGACCTGCTCGAACCATACCTCCGGGGTGGTAAGGTCGGACTGTTCGGTGGTGCCGGTGTTGGTAAGACGGTGCTGATTCAGGAACTGATCCACAACATCGCTGAAGAACACGGCGGCTTGTCTGTGTTCACTGGTGTTGGGGAGCGTACGCGTGAGGGTAACGACCTTTACTTTGAAATGAAGGAATCCGGCGTTTTGAAGAACACCGCGATGGTTTTCGGTCAGATGAACGAATCACCAGGTGCCCGTATGCGTGTGGCCCTGACTGGTTTGACCATTGCCGAATACTTCCGTGACGTGAAGGGTCAAGACGTGTTGCTGTTTATCGACAACATTTTCCGGTTTACCCAGGCGGGTTCTGAAGTTTCCGCTTTGCTTGGTCGTTTGCCTAGTGCCGTTGGTTACCAGCCAACTTTGGCCACTGAAATGGGTCAGTTGCAGGAACGGATTACTTCCACGAAGAAGGGTTCCGTTACCTCCATCCAGGCCGTTTACGTGCCAGCCGATGACTATACCGACCCTGCACCAGCCACGACCTTCGCGCACTTGGATGCTACGACCAACTTGGAACGGCGGCTCACCCAGATGGGTATCTACCCAGCCGTGGACCCGCTGGCATCAACGTCTAGCGCTTTGACGCCGGACATTGTTGGGCAGGAACACTACGATGTGGCCATGCAGGTACAGCAAGTGCTGCAACGCTACAATGAACTGCAGGACATCATCTCAATCCTGGGTATGGACGAACTGTCCGACGAGGAAAAGACGGTTGTTGCCCGTGCACGTCGTATTCAGTTCTTCCTGAGTCAAAGCTTCTCCGTTGCCGAACGTTTCACTGGCTTGCCAGGGAAGTACGTGCCGGTTAAGGAAACCGTTGAGGGCTTCAAGGAAATCCTTGAAGGTCGTTACGACGATTATCCTGAAGAGGCGTTCCGTCTGGTCGGTAACATTGACGACATGAAGGCGAAGGCTAAGGAAATGGGTTACGACCCAGACAGTAAGGATTAGGGGGGATTCGTATGGCTGACGAGCAACAGGACGTGTTGACCGTTAACATCGTGACCCCAGATGGCGTTGTGTACGATCACCGGGCCAAACTGGTGGTTGTGCGTGCCGTTGATGGTGATTTGGGTATCATGGCTAACCACGAACCAATCGTGGCGCCATTACAGATTGGGGAAGTTCGGGTGCAAAGACTCGATGAACCCGACCACGAGAACCGGATTGCTGTGAATGGCGGCTTCATGGAGGTGGCGGATAACGTTGCTTCCATCGTTGCTGATTCCGCAGAACGTGCGCGGGACATCGACCTCAGCCGTGCTGAGGCCGCCCGTGAGCGTGCCGAACACAAGATTGAGACCGCCAAGCAGACGCAAAACCAGGACGACCTTGCTCGTGCCCAAGTGGCATTGCGGCGGGCCATCAACCGGATCAACGTCAAGCATGACGCTCAGCATTAGCGCAACGTCAATGTAGTCTCAAAGCGTGTACCCCTTGTGGGTGCGCGCTTTTTAGTTACGTTGCTGTAGATAGTGGTTGACGGCAGCGTAGGCCGGGCTGGTGAGCTACGGCTTTCGTGGGGTAGTCCGTGGTAACCACTGCTTGTGGTTGCGAACTCGCGGGTGATCTTTGGGATTGCGGCTTACGTGCCCTACGCCGGAGGTTGCTACACCCGCACGCTCCCCGTACCGGCCTCCCACGAGGTTTCTAGCCCGAGAAAATCACTCGGTCTATAAACTTTGCCGCCGTACGTCACTCTGTTCCTACGGCGCTCCGGGGTCGCAGCAACTACGTCTCTGGGCACGACGCCTCCGTCCCAAAGCCCACCCGCGGGTTCCCGATAGTTCGTAGGGTGTAAACCGACGGCTAACTGTTTAACTTCTATTTTGTGTTGCTAGAGTAGTGGTTATACGTGCGATAATTATGACTCAGTGGATTATTAACAGCGAATTGTGGGGACAGATGTGGTGCTGAGCGTAGTATATCTAGTTTTTCTCATAGGAATGTTCTCGTTGGCCAATGTGTGGTGATTATATGCATGATGGACTACCGTTCATGAACTGGCTGATGCCGGCAAATGTTTGGTGGAGGCGTCGAGCCGGCAGGAGACGATGTTGCGGCGACAGTAGTGTGAGGCCGCGTCGGTCGGGTTGGTGAGCGTAGGCGTGTGGGG
>NZ_BCVS01000076.1:0-12118 GCF_001591865.1 Lacticaseibacillus pantheris DSM 15945 = JCM 12539 = NBRC 106106 | reverse complement strand
GGAGTACCCCACGAAAGCCGCAGCTCACCGGCTCGGGCTACGCTGCCGTCACACCACTACAGTAGCAAGCACCGCCGGCCGCTACTCCGCCAAAAACCCGTGCTCCAGGACGTCCATGTACTGGACGGCTTGGTCGACGACGGGGTCGAAATCCTCAATCTTAATCTGCGGATTCGCCCGCACCATGACTTTGGCTTGCTCACCGATGGCATTGGACAACATCAGGATCATGTTGCTGATGGTCTCGGCAGTGACGCCCGCCCGCAGCGGCATCCGCTGCAGGACGGGGCCCACCATGTCCGGAACCGAGGTCGTCAACTGGTTGGACCAAATTGCCTGTAGCTGCGGTCGTAACCGCTCCGGTAGGTTACCTGCTTCGGCGTACGCCTGCATGGCGAGGGCAAATTCATCCGGGTAGCGCAGTTGCAACTGGATCTTATATCGTAGCGCGCGTACCACCATGTCCTTGAGGTCCGCCGAGTCTTGCCATACGGACATGTCGGCCGCCGCCACAATCTTGCTGTAGGTTGCCCGCACGGTCTCGACGTACAGGTTCGCCTTTGACTGAAAGTAGTGGAAGATTAACCCCTTCGACACGCCCGCACGTTCCGCAATTTGTTCCGTGTTGGTGTCCCGATATCCATGCTGTGCGAACGCGTGCATCGCCACGTCAATGATGCGGGCCGATTTTTCTGGATCGATTGGTTGTCTGGTTCTGGCCATAATTACCTCCTAGTTCTCCAATAAGTCGCGGTGAGCGTAACCACCAAAGCCGCCGATAATCAAGGTTACGCCGAGTGCGATCATCATCCCGGCGGTGGACCACTCCACCGCGTGTAGCGGCACGTTGTTCACCCAACCGTACGGGGTGAGGGCCGTTGCCCAATCGGGGAAGTCCAACAGGCTACCCAGGTAGAGGGAAAAGAAACCGTACGCCGGGACCAGCCAGGCCAGGTTTTGCCACCGTGGCAGCCAGCCGATGAATGCGGCCGTGATCCCCATGGTTACAATTAGCGCGGGCGTGAACCCCCAAAATGCGCGCATGAACCGGGACAGTGCCACCGCGTCTTTGCCCATCGAGGCCGCGCCCGCCGCATACATCCCCAGAATTCCCATCAGGTACGCCAGCACCGCCACCACCGTGGCCAGCGCCGTAATGCTGTAGTAGAGGCGGAAGCGCGACACGGAGCGGGCGTGGAGCTGCTCCCAATAGCCCTTGGCCTCGTCGCGATTGATGCGCATCAGCGTGATGAGGCCGGGCACCGTCGCCAGCACCACAAAGATGATGGCTAGCTTGTTCGCGAACTGCAGCACGATGGTCCGGTTGGCCGCACGGACGGCCGTGGTACCAATGAGCTTGGCCATCGTCGGGTTCGAGGACATTAGGTCGCCGGCGGTCCCAAAGATGGAGCCGTACGTCGCGCCGAGAATGAACATCCCCACCAGCCAGATAATGATGCTGGTCCGGTCGAGGCGGGCGACGAGGCTGAGGGGTCCCCGCAACCAGCGGCTGGCATAGCGCCGACCGTCACGTTGTGGTAGCAGGCCTGCACCCAAGTCACGGGTGGTGACCAACGTCAGGGCGATGCCACCAGTAACTACGGCGACTGCCAGCATGAGTAGCAGCGGCCACCAATTATTACTACCATAAATATCGAGCTTCTCAATCCAACCGTAAATAGTCCACCAGGTGAGGTCGGGGTTCTGCACGTCCGTACCCATCCGGGCAATGAACAGCACCCCGAGAACGACGTAACTGAGGATGGTGGCACCACGGCCAGAAGCCGCAACTTGGGCGGCAAGAAAGGTAATGCCGGCGAACATGAGGCCAAAGGCGGCGACGCCCAGCCCAAACAGCCAGTTACCGTTGCTATCAATCCCGGTCATCCCGGAAAATTGCAGGCCGAGTGCGGCCAGGATCCCGACACCGAGGTTGACGACCAACACTTCCAGACCGGCCGCAGCCAGGCTAGCGTTGCGACCGGTAGCATGGGCGGCCACGAGTTCGGTAATCCCCGTATCCTCGTCGGCACGGGTCGTGTGGACGGCAAAGTAGATGTTCATCATGGCGACAAAGAGACCCATGAAGATCATCATCTCGGCCGCGTAGATGGTGGCGACCGTGTAGGCGTGGGCGCTAGGTACGGGGCCCAGTAAGGACACCATGGCGGGCGTCTTGAGTGTCGCCATGATGGCGTCCATGGCCTTTTTGGTGCCGTACAGGCCGTCAAATTTGGCGGCGGCGCCGGCCATGAGCCCGACGATACCTAGGGCCCACAACGTAATTTTGAGCCAATCGCGCCGCAGGTTGAGGCGTAGTAGCATCCCCGTGCGCGCAAATTTAGTGTTGCTCATCAGCGTCGGCCCCCTCCTGGTTGTAGTACCGCATGAACAGGTCCTCAAGCGTTGGTGGCGTGCTCTGTAGGCTCTTAATACCCAACGGGGTCAGGGCACTCATCACGCTGCCCAACTCTTCAGAATCAACGGCAAAGCTGGCCTTGGCGCCGCTTTGTGTGAAGCCGTGCACGGCGGGCAGCTTGGCGATACCGTCCAGAGGCTGGTTGGTGCTAACCGTCACTTGGGTGCGGCTAAGCTGGCGCATGTCATCCAGCGAGCCGGTTTCGATAATCACGCCGTCGCGAATGATACCAATGCGGTCGCACATGTGTTCCACTTCGCTCAGAATGTGGCTGGACAGCAGGACACTTTTGCCGGATGCTTTGAGCGCCAGTACGTGCTGCTGGAAGACTTCCTCCATCAGGGGATCGAGCCCACTGGTGGGTTCATCAAAGATGTACAGGTCCGCCTCGGTGGAAAAGGCGGCAACGAGGGCGACCTTTTGCCGGTTACCCTTAGAGTAGGTGCGGGCCTTCTTGGTGACGTCCAGCTTGAAGTCTTTGATGAGCGCGTCGGTTGTTGCGGAGTGCTTTTGGCCGTTGAGTTTGAGGAACAGGTCGATCACTTCGCCACCGCTGAGGTTGGGCCACAGGTACACGTCACCGGGCACGTACGCGATGCGGCGGTGAATGCTCACGGCATCCTGCCAGACGTCCTGCCCAAAGATGGTGGCGTCACCACCACTCTTGCGTAGAATACCGAGCAGGGTGCGGATGGTGGTCGATTTACCCGCACCGTTCGGGCCGATAAAACCAAAGACTTCGCCGGCGTTGACGGTCATGGTGATGTCTTTGAGTGCCTGGAACTTACCGAAACGTTTCTGTAAATGGTTAATTTCTACGATTGGTTGCGTCATTTTGACGGCCTCCTAAAAAGGGTGTGCTCACTGCACTATTGAATACACCCATAGTCTAGCACCCGTTAACCGGCCGGTCAATGACTGATTGGTCAATTTATTTTTATTAGACAAGTGGGCTTGTATTGCTGTGAATATTGTTGGCGGACCGTACCTGTTAATGCTAGTGTGAGCACCAAAAAGCCTCCCCGGTGTCAGAACACTGAGGAGGCTACGCGCACCGTTATTGTTTGCGCGGTAAATTCAATAATCGGTGGAACAAGCCGAAAATGGTGAGACCGAGTACCACCAGCAGGGTAAACGCCCAACCGCTACCCGCCGCGACGTTGGACGCATGGCTGGCACCCGGGTGGTGGACCATGCCCATCATTAGCGCGAGCACCGTGGTCCCGACCGCGCCGAATACCTGCTGACCGGTATTGTAGAGGGCGTTAGCGTCGTTCTGCACGGATTTGTCCATGTGCTTGAGGCCGTACGCAACGGTATTGCTAAACGCCATGGACCGACCAATTGCAAAAATCAGGTAGGCGACCGTGACGCCTATTACGCCGAGGTGGTTGCCCCAAACGGCGAGTAGCAGTAATGCCAGTGTAAAGAGTAGGTCACCGATGTACAGCGGCACCTTGCCACCCCAATGGTCGAGCATCCAGCCGTACACGGGTTGCCCAAAGCCGTTGAAGAGGCTGCCAGGCAGCAGTACCAACCCGCCAATGAGTGACGTGGCCCCGAAGACTTCCTGGACGTAGTTGGGCACCAGAAAGTTGATGCCGACGTTGGCAAACTGAAGGAAGATATACGGGAGAAAGCTATAGAGGAAGGCGGGGTCGCGGAACACATTGAGTTCAAACAGGGCGCGCGTGGCGTTGCGGGATAGGCGAATAAACGCGGCAATCCCAGCACCGGTTAATACCATGAGAAGCAGGAACCCGCGCCAATCACCCGTGCCCAGTTGGTTCAGGCCGACAATCAGGCTGATGAGCGCGATGGCTAGCAAGAAGAACCGTGTCCAGTCAAAAGCATAATGTTGGGTGGGTGTATACTGCTTGATCCGTCCCTGACCGAGAACGAGGAGTGCGATGGCTAAGGGAAGTGTGGCCCAGAAAATCATGCGCCAGCTGGCAAAGGCGACGACGGCCCCGCCAAAAGTTGGCCCCAGCGCGGGAGCAATCAGAATAATCAGGTTGGCAATACCTAAATATGTGCCTAATTTTTGCCGTGGGACCACGTCGAGGATGATGTTGACCATGAGGGGCGTACACAGGCCAACGCAACCAGCCTGAATCAGGCGCCCGGCCAGTAACACTGGGTAAACGCTAGCGGTTGCACACAGCAGGTCGCCGACGATGAACAGTACTGCCGAGGTGACAAATAGTTGGCGGTTGGTGAAACGGCGCTTCATGTAGGCCGATGTCAGCATGACCAGCGCGGCCATGAGCAGGTACCCGGCCGTGACCCACTGGACGGTACTGAGGCTCACGTGGAATTGTCGTTCCAGCGCGGGAAAGGTGACGTTCATTGAGGTTTCAGTCAGCACGCCCATGAAGGACATGAGCGCGACGATTGTGACCACCAACATGGGGCGATCTTTGGGTGTAGAGCTTGGAGTAGCAGTGGACAATTTTGAACGATCCTTTCGTGATGCATGGTTAATAAGTTTCATTATAGTGCATGGAAGGTTTGTGTGTTTAGCGGCCATCAATACATATCCGTACCGGTAGTTGGTAATGACGATTTCGGCGCGGCAAAGTTGCGTGAATTTAGTTTACGCCGAAATATGATTAATACTCGTTATTTAAAGCAACAAAATCACCGTTAATGTTGAAATTTTCGGTGGTGTGGGTACACTGTGCTCCGTGTTTTGCTAATTATGTTGGGGCTAATTTTAAAGAGCCTATCGCGGATAAATTAATTTAGCCCACTTTCACCGATGATGTCCAACAAATCGAGATTTGCGTAAAAATTAGATATATACGCTAACTTTGCCTTGTTATATAATATTAATACTAAGAACGATGTTTTACGGAGGTTCAGTCACGCATTGCGGTTGGTTAGCGTGATATCAAAGCCCCGAAAGTGATGGATTTCTGGCCAGAATAATTAGCGATGTGGGGAAAAAGCCAATGGTAGCAGGTACTGACGAGGTTGAGAACACCTTCTTTGCCCAACCGATTATAAATATCGACACCGGAGCGACCATGCGCTACGAGTTGTTGCTGCGGGAAAGGCGGCCTGACGGATGGCATTTGCCGTCGTCATTCGGCCTGCCGTTTGTTGAGGCGCGTCGACTATTATTAGCGGCGCTCTCGCACCTAGACGTTAAGCAAATCGACCTTAACTTAACTGCAGCCCAGTTTGCCAACGCGCGGTTTATCAACCGACTCGTTGAATTGAAACTCGCCACTCCGGAGTTAGTGCACATGAACGTCGAGCTGACCGGGACGCCGAGCATCGTCACCCTCCAACAGATGGGTGTGCTGCTCAGCCAAGCAGACATTCACGTGACCATTGATGACGTCGGATCCGATAACCTGCGGATGGACGTGGTGGACCTGTTTCCGTGTATTGACAACGTGAAGTTTGCCATGCAAAACGTACGGCATCCGGGTAGCTGTGCCGACGTTGAGGCCCAGGTGGGCTACTGGAAGCGGTTGGCCGATGAACACCACCTGCACTTTACCCTGGGTGGTATTGAAAGCCACGCGGACGTCGATGTCGCCGAACAGTTAGGTATCACGGAAGGCCAAGGGTTCTACTTTGGCCGCCCGGTAATACCGCAGTAATCGTTTAATGCGCGGAGGCGTTGGTTCAACCAAGATGGTTGGGGTCGGCGCCTTTTTAGTCTACCGTATTATCTAAGAATAAATTAAACCCAATTTGGTGGTATTATGTTGTTAATAAAAAGCCAACAAAACTTGGCTCAGTGTTAACAAATTGTGCGCGTCGTGATGGGTAAGGGGATACCCGGTTAATTACGGATGCGTGCCTTTGGGGAGTGGGTTTATGGAAATGGATTTTCGGGCGGTGGTTCCCCCTAGTGGGGCGCCGCTCAACTTGTGGGTGTGGGTGGCACAGCTGCTTATTACGACGGTCTTTGCTACGGGATTTATTACGTATTATCAGCAGGCCTGGCACATGGCCTTTGAAACGTATCGCGACCGGCCGGTAATCAGTGGCAGTATTCGCTGCGGCATGCTGGTGGGCGCCATTGTGGTCGGTATCGCTTTGCACATGGTGGGCTGGCTAGTCTTCGCCAACGCCTCGGGGCTCATGTTTCATAATCTGGGTCTATTTGCCCTGACTTTTCCACTGATGGTGGAGGGTGAGAGCATCATGGAGTACCTAGTGCAGGTGGTCGGCGTGGTCTACGTCTGGAATATGCACCACATGGGGTATTTCAATAGTCCCCAATACGTCGTGTCAATGGTGGTGCTGGCCGTCATGGTGTACGTCATGTGGCGGTACAAAGGCGCGATTCGGTACCACGTAGAACGCAACGTGGCTGTCTTTGCGGTAATCGGGATTAGTTTCTGGGCGTTGTTGCCGCACCATTCGGCCGGCCTGACCATGAACCCACTGATTGCGGTACAGGGCTTCACCATGTATCTGGGCATGGTGATTGCCACCGCATACTTTCTGCGCGCTGACCATCGGGCTAGTGTGCGCAATCAGGAGAATGACCAAACCGCTCACTTTGATAGTCTCACTAACGCCAAGAGCTACGCCACTTATAAAGAGGATGTCACGGCGGCCTTTGCCCAGGCTGAAGCGCAGGGGCAACCGCTCAGTATGGCGGCGGTCGACATTGATTACTTTAAACAAATTAACGATCATTATGGGCATCTGGGCGGGGATGACGTCCTCGTGGGGATTGCTCGACAATTGAGCGCGGTTCTGGCTCGCCACGGTGGCCGCGCAGCCCTCTACCGTACTGGCGGGGAGGAATTTAACGTCCTGTTGCCGGGGATGGATGCCCAGACGGCCCGGCCCATTGTGGAGGACTGCTGGCGTAGCGTGCGGCAAAGCCACTTTGCATCCGGCGTGAACGTCGTGCAGGTCACAATTTCTGCCGGTGTCGTGGACATGGTGGCTACGGACAACAATATTGAAGACCTGTACCGGCGCGCGGATGAGAGTCTGTACCAAAGTAAGCATCACGGGCGGGATACCATCACGGTAAACGGTCAAACCGTTACGAGCGCGACCGAGCACCGTCCGGTAGCCATCCGGACCATTTTGACCCAGCGTGTGTACGATACACGGACGAATCCGCTAGTGCCGACGCACGATGAGGTGATTTTGGCTACCTATGAGGAAGCGTATGACCGGTGGGATTTCCCTGAGCACGTGCACCTACCGCTGTCTGCGCAGTTGGACTATATCAGCACGGTCCTAGCTGAGTGTGGCAGTCGGCGGTTTATTATGAACTTGACGCCGCACCAGTTTTTGGATCCCGGTACTCCGGACTATTTGGCGCGGTTCAAAGCCAGCCAGCCACAACTGGACGTTTTGGTGGTAGAACTCGACGACCTGCCTGAGGCCGACCAAATTATCCGTGTAGCCCCACGTTACCGCCATTTTGATCTTCGGATAGAACTGGATAATTTGGATCCAATCAAAGACGCTGAGGTAATTCGGGCCTTGCTGCCAACCGTTGACGGGTTGAAGTTTGACGTTAACCGGGTGCGGCGCGCTGCCGAGTCGGGCCAGAAGCTAGTTGGTAAGGCTGACTTTCGGCAAGCGGTGGCGCGGTACAACGTGTCGGTAGTGGTTAACGGGATTGATAATAGTCAAGACGCTGCGTACGCGCAGGAGGTACTGGACGCGCGGTACGTGCAGGGATACTACTATGACCGGCCTGAACTTCCCCGCTTTGCGTAACCCATTTGCGGGCAGGGCACCGCTAATTTTGAGATGACGCTGGCTTATAGTGGGTGATTATGTCAAAATTAGTGTAGATAGTAACGCGTAGAGAAAAGGGGGACACATCATGGTAGAACTTTGGTTAACCCGGCACGGTGAAACGGAATATAACGTTAGCGGTGTGGTGCAAGGAGTGGTGAATTCTAACCTGACTGAGCGTGGGGTGGCGGATGCGCAGGCCCTAGGGCACGGCTTTGCTACCGATGGGGTCACGTTTGACGCGGCCTATTCAAGCGACCTGCAACGGGCGGCGGATACCGCACAGTTAGCCTTGTCGGCAGCGGGGATGAACCTCAACGTCCAGCAAATGGCGGGTCTCCGCGAGCAAAACTTTGGTTTATTTGACGGCCAGCCGGAGTCGCAGCGCCAAGGGGCGTTGGCCGACATGCTACGGGAGGCTGGTGTACCGAACGTTGACCGCCTCAATATGAAGCAACTGGTTGATTTAGTCCGGATTCTTGACGTCCACCGGGGCGGCGGCGACGCGGAAAACAGCCAGATGAGCCTCAAGCGGTTTAATCAGGCCATGACCACCATTGGCGAGCACGCGGTCGCTAACCAGCAGGACAACGTCTTTATTGTGGCGCACGGGGCCATTATCTGGTTATGGCTGAATTCGCTGGGGATGCCGGATACGGCCGACTTCATTAAGAACGTGGCGGTTTCCAAGATTGTGTACGGTAAAGGGCGGTTCACCCTGCTAGGGTACAACGACCGGCGCTACGTGGAAGAGGGTGGTGGCACTCGTGACGTGCCTGCCCAAGAGTTTAAATTGGACTAACGGTTGGTCCCACGGTTAAAAGCGAATAGCTTCTATAGTATGGGTGGGTCAGTGACAATTCCGGATTGTGAATTGTGGCTGACCCACCCTTACTTTGTTTGCGGACAGGTGGGCCTGACAGCCGGGCGGGGAGCAACTCCTTCGTACTGGTAATAAAATCCCCAGGTGTGCAGAATGACTATGAATCGGCGGGCCGCCCGGTTGGCCCCCGTAAGTATATGTGCGGTCACTATGGGGTGATGCGTGGTACAATCATGGACGTGAGTATTAAATTGGTGATTGGCCGATATTAATTATGCGTTAACTGGTTGCACGAGCGTGGGGCGCTCGTGGGTTAACGACGGTATTAGCCAGTCGATGGGGAGGTGAGGCCATGCTTGATGTAGGCATGTCGCGTATGGTGGGCTCATTTATTGTGGTGCTACTAACCAACGTGACGGTGCTCCTAGGGATTATTGCTTTTGTTTACTGGGTTGATCTGCAAGCTGCGCCGTCGCGGGTGTTTCGTTGGCGACGGCCAATCAAAGTAGCGTTGGGCGTGGCTGTTTTGACCTACCTCTACGCGGAATCGTGGGTGAACGGGAATCTTGGTCCCCAGGTTTTTGGCTACCATTGGGTATACATCAACATGCTCGCGGTTATCTTGTTTCTAGTCGTTACTCGGAGTCGGCGTTGGTGGGAGCTCGCACTGGTGGATGTTATCATATGCCCTTACGTAGTTGTGAGTACAAACCATACCGGTCCCGAGGTGTGGATTAGCTTGCTGCTGCTGTTGGGGTGCACGGCGATTGATTTTGCGTGGGGTGAGTGGACGCAAAAGTCACGCTTCGTCGCCTATGCCTTTTTGGCGTTCACCGGCGCAGCCGCAGTCATGCTGAACCAGGCAATGTCGGTTAATGAATCGTTCGTGTTGGTGCCAGGATTTTGGCTTCGGCAGTGGCTGGGACTTATTATCCTAGGCGCGGTGGGTGTGGAGTACACCAGCACGTTGTCATTGGCGCTAATCCGCAACCGCAAGATGGCCCATGATGCCCGGATTGATGGCTTGACGCAGTTGGAAAATTTTAACGCGTTTAACCGTAGTATGGAACGCCATTACGCCCACTTTTTGGAACAACATCATGGCTACGCTGTGTTTGAGCTGGATGTTGATTGGTTTAAGAGTATTAATGATACATATGGGCACCTAGCGGGTAACCGCGTACTGTCGGCGGTAGCACACGAGTTGGTGGAATGCACGCACGGTGCGCCCTGGCCGGCGACAGCTTACCGTCTGGGTGGCGAGGAGTTTGGCGTCATCATGGATGCGGAGTTGGACCACGACCAGGCTTACAAAGTCGCGGATCACTTCAAGGAATGTGTAGCCCACATGCGTTTTAGCGAATTGGACACGCAGCTACACATTACGGTTTCGATTGGGCAGGCCAACGTACACAATGAGCATTACAGTTTTAACGACGCGTATAAGCAGGCCGACCGCAATCTGTACGTTGCTAAGCAAAATGGACGCAACTGTATTAGGATTGAGGGCGGCGTAGCGAATTAGCGGCTGGTGGTCAAAGTGGGGGTAGTACAACAACCTGTAAACAAGTAATAATTGTAAGCAAATAAGGGCGAAGCCGGCGTTAATTGCCGGCTTCGCCCTTATTATCGCTGTATTTAGTTAGTACATGGTTACCGATAATTACAGAATTTGAATTCCCGCTGCGGCACACTGGTCGAGCATGTCCTGGGGCCAAACACTAGCCTGAACTTCACCGACGTGGGCCTTGCCTAGTAGCAGCATGCAGACACGGGACTGGCCGATACCGCCGCCGATGGTGTAGGGCAGTTCGCCCGCCAAAAGTTGCTGGTGGAAGGGGTACTTCATGCGGTCCTCCGCACCAGCGGCCTTGAGCTGGCGGCGTAGCGCGTCCTCGTCGACACGGATACCCATGCTGGAAACTTCCAGGGCACGCTGCAAAGGTTCGTACCAGAACAGGATGTCACCGTTCAGCTGCCAGTCATCGTAGTCGGGGGCACGGCCGTCGTGACGTTTGCCGCTCTTGAGCGGGCCGCCAATTTGCATGAGGAAGACACAACCCAGTTCTTTGGTGATGGCGTCCTCGCGTTCCTTAGGGGTCTTGTCTGGCCAGCGGTCTTCCAGCTCCTGGGTGGTCACAAAGTGAATATCGTCAGGCAGGTGGTGGACTGCCTGTGGGAACTTGTACCATACTTCGTGTTCCATGTGCTTCAAAACTTTGAAAATCTGCCGGACGGTGGCCTTCAGCGTGTCGAGGTTCCGTTCGTCTTTGGCGATAACCTTCTCCCAGTCCCACTGATCCACGTAGATGGAATGGATGTTGTCCAGATCCTCGTCTTTCCGGATGGCGTTCATGTTGGTGTACAAACCTTCATGCATACCAAAGCCGTAGCGTTTCAAAGCGGCGCGCTTCCACTTGGCCAGGGAATGGACGACCTCGATTTCTTGGTCGGGCATGTCCTTCATGGTGAAGTGTACGGGTGTTTCCACACCGTTCAGGTTGTCGTTTAAGCCGGTCGATTGTTCAACGAACATTGGCGCGGACATCCGGGATAGGTTCATTTCCTGACCAAATTCATCCTGGAAGGTTTCACGAATGTAACGGATGGCTGCCTCAGTTTCCTTAACGGACAACTTGGGGTCGTATGATGCGGGGATAATTAATTCCATGAGCTGTGCTCCTTTGTTAAATCCAGTAGTGACGGTCAACACGGGACCAAAGAAAAAAACCTCTCTCGTCCCAATACATGGGACGGAAAAGGTTTCCGCGGTACCACCCAAGTTGTTTATGTAATATAAACCACCTCAAAAGAGTACTAACATACTCCGCCGGCGATAACGTTCCGGTTACGACTAAGCCTACTCGGGCGGCGCCCTTTGGGTTAGCAACTAAGAAAGTGTTGTTCGGATTTTGTCGACCCCGATTGAGTTTCCACTATCCTCAATTCACTGGCGGGGGATTTAAAATCTTACTAGTCTTTCCTCTGTTTTTAATTTATGTGATTGACAGTATCTTAGCACGCCGATTTCCAATGTGCAAATGTTTTTTTGATCAAACGCAAACATTTGTCGAGATCCGCCACATTGTGGGGGGGCGGTCGCGTCGGTCGGACCGGCGAGCTACGGCTTAGTGGGGCACTCC
>NZ_BCVS01000075.1:0-12186 GCF_001591865.1 Lacticaseibacillus pantheris DSM 15945 = JCM 12539 = NBRC 106106 | reverse complement strand
TCCTGGACAACCTGAAGCCTGGTAAGGGTGGCGAAGTTCAGTTGACTGACGCCATCGACAAGCTGAACGAAACCCAGCGCGTCTTTGCCCACGAGTTTACTGGTGACCGTTACGACGTAGGTAACAAGTTTGGCTTCGTCCAGACTACCATTGAGTACGGCCTGACACACCCAGAGGTGAAGGACAAGTTGCGTCCATACCTGGAAGAACTCGGCAAGCGCCTGCTGGCCGACGATAAGGGTGCCAAGGCACCGAAGAAGTAATCATCAAAATAGCACAGCCCCGGCTCCCGTCACGATTTGTATCGTAGTGATGGTTGCCGGGGCTGTTTTGGTGTGTATTTGGTTAGTGAAACCATTAAAAATCGCACGTGCACATGGCCGCAAACCGTACATTCTGCTAACCTTAAGTGTAACGAAACGGGTTGCGCAAGGCAGAAAGCGCCGCCTAAGCAACTACCACCAAAAGCCCAAGTGCGGGCCTTTCGGTGGTAGTTACTTAGGCTCTGCTTTCTAAACGCCTTGCTCCACCCTCTAAACGAGGTACAAACATGTTAGGGTTATTGAAGCGGGTACTCCACCGGTTAGTGCAGTTATTGTGGGTACTCATGGTGGTTGCGTTGGTATACAGTCTGTGGGCTCGGGATATGGTGCCAAAGTCTTGGCACGCTATTTGTGATCCCACCGCCTTTGTGGTGATTTGCCTGTTTACCGTCAGTGTTGGCGTATGGGTGTTCTGGCACCATTTCCGGTTTCGCGACATCACCATGGCGCACGTCGACGCGATGGACGGGTTGGAGTTTGAAAATTTCTGCGCGTTCTTGCTGAAGCGCAACGGGTATACGCGGATTCAGCAAACCAAGGGTAGCGGTGATCAGGGTGTGGACGTAATTGCCACCAAGAAGGGTATTAAGTTTGGGGTGCAGTGCAAACGCTACAACGGCTTTGTGGGTAATCACGCCGTCCAGGAAGTCTGGAGCGGCAAGGAGTACTACCAGCTTGACCAGGCGGTGGTGCTGACCAACAGCACCTTCTCGGACGCGGCCAATGACTTGGCCACCCAGTTGGGGGTAACCCTGATTGACCGGGAAGGGTTGCGGAAGCTCATGAAGCGGCTGCCCAGTTAGTGCAACACGATTGCGCCGTCCTGGAATGCAAAGCCGAAGATGGGCACCAGCTGGTCGTCCACCTGAGCGTACACCGTGCACCGGCGTAATGCGGGTGCCTGCGTCAACATAATTAGTTCCCAACGCTTGAGGGCGTGGGCTGGTGCTGGCGCGGTGGTCAGCACTAACTGGTCAGGGGTATCGGGGTCGGTAGGGGCCACGCCGGTTACCCGCAACGGTTGCTCCGCGCTATGCATCCAGATGGTGGTATTTTGGTTGAGGTCAGCCATGAGGGCTAGTAGGTCGATAACGCGCATACTGAGCGCTCCTTTCGTAGAACCTTAAGGCTTTGCAAAGTATATACGCTAGCCCAGTTTGGTCTGATAAAATAGAAATCACGGAACATTATAAGTCTGAACGAATAATAATGAATGGTGGCATAAGATGACAGAAGTTGTAATTGCGGGTGCAGTACGCACACCTATCGGTAAGTTTGGCGGGGAACTATCTAGTAAGAGTGCCGTTGAATTAGGCGTCGTTGCGGCGCAAGCGGCCATTGATCGGGCTGGGCTCCAACCAGACCAAGTTAACCGCGCCATCTTTGGTAACGTGTATCAGGCCAACAACGGACAGAATGTGGCCCGCCAGGTTGCGTTGAACAGCGGCATGGCCCACAGTAGCACGGCGATGACCGTCAACGAAGTGTGTGGTTCCGGGCTCCAGGCAATTCACCTAGGAGCTGCCGCCATCCAAATGGGTGAAGCGGACGTTGTGCTTGTTGGTGGCACCGAGAGCATGAGTAACGTACCGTTTTACGCGCCCCAGATGCGTTGGGGGCACGTTTTAGGTAACGCCCAGTTCACTGATGGGCTACTCAAAGACGGCCTGCTGGACGCCTTTTCCGGGCACCACATGGGTATTACCGCGGAGAATGTTGCCTCGCAGTACAACATTAGCCGCGAGGACCAGGACAGCTTTGCCCTTGCATCCCACCAAAAGGCCGTCGCGGCACAGGAGGCTGGTCGCTTTGAGGCCGAAATCGTGCCCGTCACCGTGCACCAGAAGAAGGGTGACGTGGTGGTGACGACGGACGAGGCACCACGTCCTGATACCAGTTTAACTAAGCTGGCCCGTCTGCGTCCAGCGTTCCAGGACGGCGGTACTGTCACTGCCGGCAATGCGAGTGGATTGAACGACGGGGCATCCGCCATGCTGCTGATGAGCAAAGAGACTGCTGAGAGGCTAGGGGTGACTTACCAAGCCGTGATTGACGACTTTGCGGAAGTGGGCGTCGACCCCGAATTGATGGGTTACTCACCTAAGTACGTGGTGAAGCAGCTGTTGCAACGTGCTGACGTTCAGGTGAACGCAATCGACCGTTACGAGATTAACGAGGCCTTTGCGGCTCAAAGTGTTGCGGTCGTGCGGGACCTGGGCTTAGATGACGCGCGGGTCAATGTGAATGGTGGGGCCGTGGCTTTGGGCCACCCGCTCGGCGCGTCGGGCGCACGCATTGTGACGACGCTCATTCATGACCTGCAACAGGCCGACGCGACGACGGGTATTGCCGCACTGTGTATTGGCGGCGGTCTGGGCATGGGTTTACGGTTGCACCGAGAGGCGTAGGATGAAAAAGTTTTACCAGTTGACGCGTGAGGAGCGCGTCCGGGCCCTGGTGGACTCGGGGATGTTGACCGCGGGCGATGCGGAGTTACTACTCGCGGATGCGCCCTTGCCACAGGCCACGGCGGACCACCTGACCGAAAATCAAATTGGCCAGTTTCCGTTGCCCATGGGTCTAGTGCGAGGGCTACGGGTTAATGGCATCACGCACGATGTGGCGTTGGTGGGCGAGGAACCAAGCGTGGTAGCGGCGGCCAACAACGGGGCGCGGATGGCGCTCGCTGGCGGCGGTGTGACCGTGCAAGTGCCGCCACACCGGGTAGCGGCCGAGGTCGTCTTTGCGGATCTCCCTGACACTCCCAACGCCGTCCGCTTGATTCGAGCGCAGACGGCGGATATCAAAGCTGCGGCGGCAGCCGCCCACCCGTCGATTGTGCGTCGTGGCGGCGGGTTACAAACGGTGACGGTTACCACCGTGGACGACTTCGTGAAGGTCACCCTGGTGGTTGACCCGCAACAGGCAATGGGCGCCAATATTGTTAACACCATTGCTGAGCGGGTGGGCGTACTGATCGGTGGGTGGCTACACCAGCAGCCACTGATTAGTATTCTCAGTAACTACAGCGATGATGCGGTGGTTGCGCGCGTGGACCTGCCGGTTGAGGCGGTTGCTACGCGGCATGCTGACGGGGCGACGGTTGCAAAACTGATTGCCCGCACCAGCGACTTTGCCCTACTCGATATTGATCGGGCTACCACCAATAATAAGGGCGTGATGAACGGTATCGCGGCCGCCACCATTGCCTTGGGAAACGACTACCGGGCTGTGGAAGCCGGCGCGCACGCGTACGCTGCTCGGACGGGCCGTTACCTGCCCCTGACGCGGTGGTGGGTGGCGGAGTCACGCCTCCATGGTGAGTTGGCCGTCCCCCTCAAGTTGGGCGTCGTCGGTGGTGCCGTGGGTGCATTACACCGTGCGGGTCTTGCGCAACGGTTGGCAGGCATTAAGACCGTTGCGGACGCGCAGTCCATTTTGGCGGCGTTGGGTTTGGTGCAAAACCTCGCCGCGATTCGCGCGCTGGTTGGCCCGGGGATTCAAGCCGGACACATGCACCTACAGGCTGGTGCGTTGGCCGTAGCGGCCGGTGCAGTGGGCGCCGAGGTTGCCTTATTGACCCAGCAGCTACAGGACGGCGATAAAACGATTGCGCGGGCGCAAAGCCTACTGCACCAAATGCGTCAGTAAAAGTTAATGTAAACAAATGAAGAGGAGCGTAACACACAATGCAAATTGGGATTGATCGTTTGGGCATGTACAGCCCACATTTCTTTGTTGACCTGAAGGACCTGGCTGAGGCTCGCGGGGTAGACCCAAATAAGTTCATCATTGGGATTGGTCAAAGTGAACAGGCAGTTGCCCCGAGCAGCGAGGACGTTGTAACGATGGGTGCGAACGCTGCTGCTGAGTTTATTGATGACATTGATACCAGCAAAGTTGGCTTGGTGATCCTGGGAACGGAAACGGGCATTGACGCCAGCAAGTCTGGGGCCGTGATCATCCAGCGGCTATTGGGTTTGCCAGAGTGGGTGCGTACCTACGAGATTAAGCAGGCCTGCTACGGCGGAACGGCAGGATTAATGACTGCACGTGATTACGTGGCAGCGCACCCCGACAAGACGGCATTGGTGATTGCGGCCGATATTGCGCGGTACGGTTTGAACAGCGGCGGTGAAGTGACCCAAGGCGCTGGAGCAGTTGCAATGCTGATCAGTGCTAATCCGGCCATCATGACCATTAATGATGACTCCGTCTTCATGAGTCGCGACATCATGGACTTTTGGCGGCCAGTATACACCGACCTGGCCTTAGCGAAGGGTAAGTATTCCACGGAGCAGTACATTAAGTTCTTTGATGACGTTTGGGCCCGTTACCAGCAGCAAACAGGACTGACTCTGGATGACTTTGCGGCGGTTAACTTCCACCTGCCATACACCAAGATGGGGTTGAAGGCTTTCTGGACCGCGTTACCCGAGGTAAGTGAGGACAAGCAGACGGCACTGCTCGATGCCTACCAGGAATCCACTGTCTACAGTCGGCGGATTGGTAACATCTATACGGGCTCGTTGTACCTGGGATTGGTTAGCCTGCTGGAAAACGACGGACACGTGCAGGCGGGTGACCGTTTGGGGATGTTCTCGTACGGCTCCGGCGCGGTCGGTGAATTCTTTAGTGGTGAGTTGCAGGAGGGCTTTGCGCGGTTCCTCCACGCGGACGCGCACCGGGAGTACCTGGACAGCCGGCAGCGACTATCCGTTGCGGAGTATGAGCGCGTGTTTAACAACAAAGTGCCTTACTCGGCGGACGATTATTCGGCCGACCCACAATATCTTAGCGGTCGTTATGTGTTGACGGGCGTAGAGAATCAGGAACGGCAGTACGAAGAACGTCCGGAGTAGCGGACTAACTCCATAATAGACACAAAGCGGGAGCCAACATCGAACGTGATGTTGGCTCCCGCTTTGTGCGTTCATAACAGTTTTAGTTGCGGCCCGCCACTGCTTCGACTAGTTCGTCGACCGACGTGACGATTTCACCGTTGAGCTTGATTAATCCGGTGGTGTAGAGGTTCATGTAGTGGAACTGGTTTTCCGCTACCTCTTGCAGTGCGTCCAGCTTTTGCTGGTTGGTGGCACCCAGACGTCGGCTGTCGGTGTACAGACCGATGACGGGAATCCCCTTAGCGTAAGCCACACCAATCTCGGATGCGACGCCGGCATCAATGGTGATGCCGTCAAGCACCGCAATGACCAGGTCACTGGCGACCAGCTCATCGGTATCGGCGTGCGCAATCATTTTGGAGTTGGCGTAGGCCTCTTTGTCATTAATACTGTCGTTTTCCTGCGGTAGGTAAATGTCGAGGCCGGTTACGTCGGCCCTCAGGCGCGCGACAATTTTCGCGTTAAAATCAAAGTCAGCCTGGCTGAATAGGCCATTGGCAAAGTAGATTTTCATTTTCTTTCTCCTGTGTGAGTTACTGGGAATAATTAGCGTTAGCGACTTATGCTCTAATTTCTAAGCGGCCGGGTCCGCTCTCTAAAACGAGCTCCGCCCCGCAGAAACTTGCACATAACCCACTTTGACAATGAAGCCAAGCCCAGGCTTCACTGTCAAAGCGAGTTATGTTTCAGTTTCTACCCGCGGGGTCTCCGCTCTCTAAACACCGTTATCGCCTCACACCTTGCCGTCTGTGGGAACATGTCGATTGACTGGATATACTCCACCTGGTATGCCTGCGTGAGCTTCGTTAAGTCGCGCGCTAACGTTGATGGGTTACAACTGATGTACACAAATTTTTTCGGCCGCGCCTTCAGTAGCGCAGGGATAAAGTTGCCTTCCAAACCCGTGCGGGGCGGATCCACAATCACCGCGTCCGGTCTGAAGCCTTCCTCCAGCCAGCGTGGGAATACGTCTTCCGCTTTGCCGACCTCGTATTGCACGTTCTTGATGCCGTTGCGCTCCGCATTCGCCCGCGCGTCGTCAATCGCCGCCGGAATGGTATCCATCCCCCGAACCGTGGCCGCCGTATGCGCCATGCTTAATCCGAGCGTCCCGACACCGCAGTAGGCGTCGACCAAAGTTTCGTGCGGGGCCAAATCCAAAGCGGTTAATGCCTCTTGGTACAACCGGGTCGTTTGCATAGGGTTCAACTGCAGGAATGCCTGTGGCGACAGCAAGAAGTCCATACCGTTAAGTCGTTCCGTAATGTACTGTTCACCCGCCAGCAACTTTGTCTCCGGACCCCACACCAACGTCGTGCGGCCGGGATTAACGTTTTGGTTGACGCTCACTACCGCGGGCAGGTCCTGCGCGATGCGGGCCAAAATGCGACCCTTGCCCGGTAACTTGGCGGAGTTAGTGATAAACGTCACCTGGATTTCGCCGGTAGCGACCGATGCGCGGACCGCTAGAGTCTTCACAATACCGCTGTTGTGGCCCTCATCGTAGATTGGCGTCCCTAAGTCTTCCATTATTTGGCAAAGCTCGTTAATGGTAGCCGACACGACGGGCATCTGCGTGGCAAAGTCGCTCAGTGGGACTAGGTCGTGGCTGCCAGGAGCGTAGAGTCCTGCCCGCACGTGGCCATCAACCACCCGTACCTGGAACTGAGCCTTGTTGCGGTAATGCAGCGGTTGCGGCGCGCCAATGGTTGGGCGCACATCGTAGTGCTCGTAACCGCGTGGACGGTAACGTTCTAACGACTGGCGGATGACGTCCGTTTTAAAACGTAATTGCGCCGGGTAGGCGAGGGCTCCGAGCTCAATGCCGCCTACTTTGCCATACAGTGGGTCAACCGGCTGTACCCGCTCTGGTGATTGTTTACGAATTCGGTGCACCCGCGCGTCAATGTAGCGCTCATGGTCCTGCGTGACCTCAGCCACGACCACTTCATCCGGTAGGGCACCCGGAACAAAGGTAATCTTCCGTTTGTAGTAGCCGATGCCGGCCCCGTTGATATCAAGTCGCTTAATGGTGAGGGGAAAGCGTGTCCCCGCTGGTATTTGATCCATATTTTCCTCCGTTTGTATTCCTCGCCATTATAGCAAATTAGCCGGGTAAAATCTGTCCGGGGGTGGGTATTTAGAGCCGTGGTTGGTATAATGAAAGCAGATTCGTGGCGGACGGCGTACCCGTACGTCGAACGCAAAAGGGGAAAATAACATGAAAATCACGTACACAAACCAGTCAGCACCACGGGTGATTGCGACCGTATGGCACAACGGCGAAGCGCACACCTTACACGACAATGACAGTATTGACTTGGATGTCCACCGTGGCGATCAGGTTGAATACCGGGTTGGCCGCATGACGCGACGTACGCCAATTCATTTTCAAGCGACCGACGCTAAGTTTGTCATCGAAGCTGACCGCGTGTTCCAGATGATTTTCTTTGGCATCATCTTTGCCCTCATCCTCCTAGCCTACGTGCTGCACTGGCTCGATAATTACTTTGTGGCCCTGGCGGGGCTCATTATCATGGTGGTGGCGTACGAAGGAATTGTGTTCTTTCGGGGTTTCCGGGCGCGGCCAGTGCACTAAAAAATCCAGCAATGCAAAGATGCCATCACCAACGCCTGTGAGCGTGATGATGGCATCTTTATACTCTGGTTATTTAGGCCCGTCGCACGTAATGGCGGCGGCCTTGTCGTCGGCGAGTTTGCCCACGCGTTCCAGAATGTGGAGCAAATCCGTATCCTCAGAGCGGTTACCCCAGTATATGATGGTCGGTTGGTGGTCGCCCACCGGTACGGTCGCGTGGGTCAGCGCGTAGACCCGATCGTAGTGGTCGATTGAACACAGGATGACGTCCGGTGGTACAGGGCTGTTAGGCGGTAGGACCTTGATGACGGCAAAGCTGTTCAGGAAACCGATAATGTCCTTGTTCAGAAATGATTCGCTTTCGAGTTCAACCCGCACTTTCAGTGGCTCGACCGTTTTGAACATGGGCAGGATGGGGGCCATCGTGGTGAACACCGATTCCTCGATGCCTTGGGCCAGCCGAACAAAAACGTGTTCCGGTTCGTCTTTGGGGATACTCATGATACTGGCATGGATGGCATCAAGTAGTTGCTGGTACTGCTTCATCTGGTAGCGATTCTCACTGAAATCTGAAACCTTGACGACGGGAGCCTCGAGGACGTAGTAGTTGAGCACGGCCTTGTACATGTTGGTTTCAACGACCTGGTTAGATAGGAAAACGTCGCGCTGCTGCGCCGACAATAACTGGGCAATACATTCGCGCAGCTGATGGACCAGGCTGGCAACCGGATTGGGAAAGCTTTGCATGTATTCACAATATTCCCGGTTGATGGCGCGGTTATCGGTGGCTAACGTTGGTAGGTTAGTCCAGAAAAAGTAGGCGGTCAGGCGGGCCCGACGCGTTTCGTCCTCGGACAATTCCGGGAAAAATTTCGGTGTGATGTTCATGGTGGGGATGGGATCCCGCCGGCTGAAAATGGTGATTAGGCGTGGATTAAGGCGGTTAACGTGTCCCTGCCGCATGCGCAGCGCCACGGTGGCGATGTCAATCAGTGCTCTGCGCGTGGGCATGGTGTGTGCCGGGAACCCCTTCCCAGGTTCGGCCGAATTGGTAGCGTTGTACATAGCAATTGTTTCGGCCTCGTCGGGATTGGTAAACGGCCACGGACCGCCACGGTAGCCCTGACTGAAAAATTCGTGCATCATAAACACGATGCGCAGTTCTTCGCCGGTTACGCGCCCCAGCGTCATATCGATGTCGATGTTGTGTTCCTGGAGGTACTCGCGGAACGGTGCAATCAACCGCTTGAGGGTGCGCAGTGTGATATTGTGGACCGCACAGAATTCCTTGGTATCGACTCCGTCATTCAGCAAGCTGGCACTGAAAAACTGGAAGCTGGTCGATTTGCGGAGTAAAAAAAAATTGGTATTGGTCTACGTCCACATCCGCGGACATCATGGCAAATTCAGGTTCCTTATCACTGGCGGGTTGCTTGCCGGTGAGGGTGACCAGGTCGCTCAGGATGGAACGAAACGCCTTGTACGTTTGCGCGTACCCCATACCCACGATGAGGCTGAGTTTGTTGACGGTAAAGTTGGCCGCGTCGAACGACTTAATGATTTTAAACAGGCGGAAGCTTTGCTCACTCTGTTTATTAAAAAAGTAATCTCTAAACATGGGCGACCCTCCTGCATCAGTCTTTGCAGTTATTGTAACATTGGCGTAGACAACAGTAAAAAGGTTGGTGGATAATATGGCAGTAATTACGGCGGTTACCCCGCAAAAGCGGCGCGGCTACTATAACATTTTTCTTGACGGTAAATTTGCCTTTGGGGTCAGTGAGGACACGTTGGTGCGCTTCCGACTCATTAAGGGGGCCGAGCTGGATGATGTGCAGACGGCCCACGTTCAGGCTGAGGACGCGTTATCGCGTGCAACCAGCGTCGCGGTGACGTACTTGAGCCACCAGTCGCGGACGGCCAAGGAGGTGCATGACCGCCTGGTCGACGAGGAGATTCCTGAAGGCGCGATTGCGACGGTGGTGGCACGCTTGCAGGAGCGTGGGTACATTAATGATGCTAACTATGCGCAGTACTTTGTAGACGACAACGTGACGATGGGTGACCGGGGTCCGCGGCAGTTAACCGCTAAGTTACGGCAGAAGGGCATTAGCGCCGATTTGGTGGATAACGCTGTGGCGGAGTACACGCCAGAGCAGCGGTTAGCTGTTGGTACGCGCGTTGCTCAGCGTGTGGTGCGGCACGGGACGCGCAAGTCGCACGTAGCGTTAGTGCGCAGCCTGAAGACAACTTTGATGCAAAAGGGGTTCGATGGGGATGACATCGATCGGATTATCGCTACGGCCGCCCCAGAACGTGATGAGGAACAAGAAAACGATTTGTTGCTCACCACGGCACGCAAAGTGTGGCGCCAAAAGCACCGGTACACGGGTCGTGAACGGCGTATGAAGGTCAAGCAGGCGCTGGTGCGTAAGGGCTTTGGTTATGACCTGATTGACAATATTCTGGATGACATTGAGGCAGAGGACGATGATGAGTAGTGGGGGCAAACTTTGTTAGTAGTGGTTCACGTGTTGTCACTGGTGACACACTGACTTTTTCCCAGAAACCCTTTGAAGTTTGGTACAATCTATATGATATATAGGCAATGTGTGCAGTAACTAGAATTACGCCCGCACACAGCGAGTAGATTAGAAAGTAGGTTAGCCAAATGCAGATTCCCAAGGAGGGTGACTACGTAGCAATTAAGAGCTACAAGCATGACGGTAGTTTACACCGTACCTGGCGTGACACGATGGTGTTGAAGACGAGCGATGACGCAATCATTGGCTGCAACGACCACACGTTGGTCACTGAAAGCGACGGCCGTCGGTGGGTTACGCGCGAACCGGCAGTGCTCTTCTTTCACCGCCACTTTTGGTTCAACGTGATTGCGATGATTCGCGATAACGGGGTGAGCTACTACTGTAACTTGGCCTCACCGATGACCATTGATCAGGAGGCCCTTAAGTACATCGATTACGATCTGGACGTCAAGGTTTTTCCGGACGGTGACAAGCGGTTGCTTGATGTGGATGAATATGAGGCCCACAGTAAGTTGTGGGGGTACCCCAAGACCACCGACCGGATTTTGAAGGCTAACGTGAATACGTTAGTGGATTGGATTGACCACGGTAAGGGCCCGTTTTCGCAGGCGTACATCAACCTGTGGTATGAACGTTATCAGCAGCTAGCACACCGTGAATAGTGTTGCGGCTTCAAAGGTTGCGCCGGTAGTTCCGAGAAGGGATTACCGGCGCAACCTTTTTGCGGCCGTTGAACTGCAATTTTAAATAACGTAAGAATTTGTGACATTTTTAATATAGTCGGTGGTTGATTACCATTTTGGTTTACACTACTCGCTAATATGTATACGAGGGGGTACGCAGATGCTCAAAATTGATGGGCACACGCATACGCAATTTTCACCGCAAAGTCACGATGAAGATGCCGAACTAATGATTCAACGGGCCATTGCCATGGGCTTTAAGGAGTACGCCATGATGGAGCGGGCACCTTTGCCGGCGGAGTTTGCGGACCAGTTTGGTGGCAACACTGAATTGAGGCAGTTAGCCGCAATGTCAATGGATCAGGTGCCGCAGTACCTCGAGTACGCCCAGTCTTTGCAAAGAAAGTATGCGCACCAGTTGCGTATCCACGTTGGCTTTGAAGTGGATTACCTGCCGGGACTGGAAGGGTGGACGATCAACTTCCTCAATGAGGTGGGCCCGCTAACTGATAACAACATACTGGCACTACACTACCTGCGCGGGCGGGACGGCAAGTTGTGGGAGTTGGATACTACGCCGGACGATTTTGCTACCGGTTTTGGTGACATGTTGCAATTTCCGGAACACTTATTCAAGTCGTACTATTCTACGCTGTTGCACGCTGTTCATGCCGATTTGGGTGTTTACACACCGCGATGTGTGGGCCAGATGGGGTTGGTGCGGCAATTTCAGGATTACTTTGGTCTACCGCGGACACTCACTCGCGATTGCGAGTACCTCGTAATACGTGTGTTGCACGCGATGCACGCTCGGGGTGCTAGCCTGGAGGTCGGCGTTGCGGGACTGTACCAGGAGTTCAATAACGAACTGTATCCGTTACCGTGGGTTATTGACCGTGCACGCCGTATGGGCGTCCCACTGGTTTATGGCTCGGACGCGCACAATGTCCACGAAGTCGGTCGAGGCTACTACGCCGTCGAAGCGTTGCTGGAGTAGCGCGTCGACGGCAGCGTAGGCCGGACCGGCGAGCTACGGCTTAGTGGGGCGCTCCATGGTAACGGGCTGGAGGGGCACGAACTCGCGGGTGGGGTTTGAAACTGCGGCTTACGTGTCCTGCGCCGTGATTGCTA
>NZ_BCVS01000074.1:0-12252 GCF_001591865.1 Lacticaseibacillus pantheris DSM 15945 = JCM 12539 = NBRC 106106 | reverse complement strand
GGCGCAGTAGCCCATGGAACCCCCACCGGTCAGAACCGCCACCATAAGACTGTCTTACTGCCCATCATGGACGTCGGCGACCTCACCAGAGATAATGAGGGCCCGAGAATCCAGCTTGTGGATCAGCAAGACCACGTCTTTGTACTCGGGTTGGTCCGTCACAACCAACAGCACGTCCCGGCCATCACCCTCGTCATCACCAGCCACCAAAACCGTCGTCACCAAGTCACCATATACGGATTCAATGGCCCGCATAATCGTCGGTAGTTGCCGTTCACTCACAACGTGGAGCATGCGCTTGCGGTCCAACCCCGTAGCGATATAATTCATCACCATCCGCGTAATCAGCAGGGAGAATGCGGCCAAAATGAACGCTTCCCACCCCGACACAATAATGTTTAATGATGAAACGGCTACATCAATTACAAACAGGCTATTTTCCGTTTTAATACCGAAGTGTTTCTTCAAAATCAGTGGCGGAACTGTTGTCCCACCACTAGAGGCATCCACCATGTACAGCATGGCAAAGCCAACCGCGATTAAGACGCTACCGACAAGAATAGCCAGCAGCTTATCCTCCACAACTTTGGTAATCGGTAATACCGCCATAATCAGCGGCAACATGAGGCTTCCGTATAATATCCGGATGCTGGTTGACCTGTCCACCAAAAAGTAGGCCAACAACAATAAGGCCACGTTAATCACCATGGTGCTCATGGCCACCGGCACGTGCCAAACCTCGTATAAAATAATTGCAATACCGGTTGAACCACCAGCGGCAACACCGTGCGGGGCAAAGAACATGTTAATGCTCATCGCAATCACCGCTAGCGCTACCGTGATGAACCCCATCCGGTACCAGGCGTTAGTTTTGATTGTGCGCATAAGTTTCTCCTCTTTAACTGCTTTTGGTCACCATCACTTTTTACTAATACTAGTGTATCAATTTTACACCATAAAATCTAGTTAGATGAGCCTACCGTGAGTACAAAAGCCTATCAATCATCCTAATTTACTAAAAACATAAATTTTTACCGGACACAAAGACGGCCCCGCATCCACCAATTCAGGTGGTATACAGAGCCGTAATTAATCGTCGCGGGTGTTTAATTGTTACTCACTACTAAATCTTTCATTACCGGGCCCATACTAGGCGGTTAATGGTACCCGAGAGGCAGGTCTGCAAAACGATTTGCTCGCCTTGGCCCGCGCTAACAATGTGATTCCATGCGTCTTGACCAGTGTGAATATCGTAGCCCTGGTCGTTGACATCCGCCGTACTCGTTACGTGGTACGTCCGTACCTGTCCATCCACATCCGTTACGGTGATGGCACTACCGATACCCAGCTGGATAATAGCACCAAAGCTGGAGGTGTTGTGCCCAATAATGTGTGTGGACTGACCATCACTAACGGATAGCCGTGTCTGGCCGCCCCATGTCTCCACCAGGTTACCAGCGGGAGCGTTGTGACACTCATGTTGCCCTGAATTACAGGCATCGTGATGCCCAGAAAACTGATGCTAGGACCCGCACTACTTTGCTGCGGTGCGCTGGTTGCACTCTGACTTTGCGTGGTTGTCGGTTGTGTAACCTGCGTCGTTGAGCTAGTAGTACTACTGGTTGTGCTGGTGGCGCCCCCACCCGCGTTAACCTGATTATCCTGGGTACCAGCCGCTGTTGCGCTCGTGTTCGCTTGACCGGCCGGGGCGGTCGCTGCGGAACCCTCATTGACTGCCTTAGTTGTTGCAACACCAGCCTGCACTTTATTACCTGATTGGGTAGCGGACTGCTGAATGTCCTGCTTACGGGCCGCGCTTTGAACCAAAGCGTGTGCCAGTAAGTTGTCAGTAGGTTCAGGTTGCTGAATGCGACCCACACGAGCCGTTACTGCTTGCTCAGCATGAGCTTGTGGATGACCCACCCACAGCCCCACCGACGCGACAACTAAGGATACTGTACCTAAAACTGCATATTTAGTTTTCATAAATAACACCCCTAAACTCACACCCCGGCGAGCTGGTTCGCGGGAATTCCGGTGTTCCCCAACACCTCCTTTGAACATCTTAAGCATACGCGCCGTGGTATACGGCGACAACTTATTTCTTGTAAGTATTGTTTAGGATGCGTAAATTAAGGTAAAAAAATTGCCCTACCATAACAGGCTAGGGCAACTTTGCACATGCTATCAGTATGATGTTAGCAAGCGCTAATAGAACAATCAGTCAATTAGACGATTTTTGTTGTGCATTACAAAACACATGATTAATTATTGGCGCGGGCGTCAGTCCGTGAGTAGTTGGCTACGTCGGCCGCAATCGCCGAAATGAACATGTTGACCGACTGGCTCATCGAATCCTGCTCCCCGTAGCGACGAACGGACACGGATGCTGATGCCAGTTCGTCATCACCAACAACGACTGTGTACGGTACCTTCTGCGTCTGGGCTTCGCGAATCTTGTAACCCATCTTTTCGTTACGGTCGTCAACCTTCACGCGGATGCCCTCAGCCAACAGCTTAGCCTTCACATCGTTAACGTAGTCGAGGTGGGCATCGTTGTTCACCGGAATCATTACAACCTGAGTTGGAGCCAACCATGTTGGGAATGCACCCTTATAGATTTCAGTCAGGTAAGCGATGAACCGTTCCATCGTGCCGACAATCCCACGGTGAATCATCACGGGACGGTGTTCTTCACCATCGGCACCAACGTAACTGAGTTCAAACTGCTTTGGCAGCATGAAGTCAAGTTGGATGGTGGACATGGTTTCATCGTTACCCAAAGCCGTCTTGGTCTGGATGTCCAGCTTTGGTCCGTAGAACGCTGCCTCGCCTTCAGCCTCGTAGTACTCCAGGCCCAGGTCATCCATGGCGCCCTTCAACATGCTCTGGCTCCGGTTCCACATCTCATCGTCGTCGAAGTACTTCTCGGTGTTTGCTGGGTCACGGTAGGACAGACGGAACGTGTAGTCCGTGATGTTGAAGTCCGCGTACACACTCATAATCAGCTGCAAAATCTTCTTGAATTCGTCCTGCACCTGTTCCAAAGCGACAAAGGTGTGACCGTCGTTCAGCGTCATTTCACGCACACGCTGCAGACCGGATAGCGCACCAGACTTCTCGTAACGGTGCATCATACCCAGTTCGGCAATCCGCATTGGCAGGTCACGGTATGAGCGGATGTGGTGCTTGTAAATCTGAATGTGGCTTGGGCAGTTCATCGGGCGCAGTTCCAGCATTTCGCCTTCACCCATGTCCATTGGTGGAAACATGTCCTCACGGTAGTGCTGCCAGTGACCAGACGTCTTGTAAACGTCCAGGTTAGCTAGCACTGGCGTGTAGACGTGTTCGTAACCGGCAGCAACTTCGCGGTCGATGACGTAACGCTCAATGGTCCGACGGATAGTGGCACCGTTAGGCATCCAGTATGGCAAACCCGCACCGACTTTGGGGTCAACGAAGAACAGGTCCAAATCACGGCCAATCACACGGTGGTCACGCTCCTTGGCCTCCTGGCGACGCTGGGCGTCAGCTTCCAGGTCGGCTTCTTTGTAGTACGCCGTCCCGTAAATCCGTTGGAGCATTGGGTTGGAAGACTTACCTTCCCAGTAGGCGCCGGCAACACTGAGCAGAGCAAAGTGCTTGAGGGGCTTCAGGTCAGGTAACAGGGCACCCTCCTGGAAACCAACAAAGTCGCCCAGCTGGTGCGCAGCGATGGGGTCGCCGGCTTCTTGGGCCAACTGACTACGGTATGGGTCGTCGCCGAATTTTGCGGCTGCGTCAGCCTGACTGAGGCTAACGGACTTGATGGGATCGCTAGCGGCGATGATGGCCTTCATCTTGTCCTTGACGGCGGTCAGTTCATCGACGGAAATCTGGGCACCATCCTGATCGGTATCAACGTAGAAGCCATCCTCATCGGCGTGGGCTTCACCGAAGCGCATCTTAGGGTTGAGGTCGGCGAGTGCGGCTGCCAGAACAAAGGCGGCGGTGTTACGCAGAACGGCGAGGCCATCGTCACCATCTTTGGTGACAATTTCGATGGCGCCGTCGTGGGAGAGCGGTGCGTTAAGGTCAACGAATTGACCGTCCAGCTTACCGGCGATGGCCTTCTTGCCAAGGGTTGGGCTAATGGACTGGGCAACGGTTAATACGGTTGCGTCGTCGTCAAAGCTTTTAACGTTACCATCTGGGAACTTCAATGAAATAGACATATGTAACTCTTCCTTTCTTTTTGGCGGGAACAAAAAATCCCTGACGTCATTAATGACATCAGGGACGAATACACTTCGCGGTTCCACCCAGCTTGGCACAGCACGACACTGCGCCCACTTGTTCACCCGTAACCAGAGTTCAGGGCCTTGCGGCAGATCTCGAGAAGTGGTGCGGATCCTGCATGCACGAGTTCCAGCTAATATCGTGCTCTCTGAAGTTGCAGTTCCTTTTTGCTTCCGTCTTCGATACTTGTATTAAAACACAGATGTTTACGAAAGGCAAACAATTTAAGAGAGCGGTGCAGGCCGTTTAGAAGACAGAACATAAGCAACTCTAACCGAAAGGCCCGGTTTTGGCCTTTTGGTTAGAGTTGCTTATGTGGCGTCTTCTGGCCTGCGTAGCTCGTTTCCATACGCACGACTAATGCGGGAGCGTTGTAGCATTCGCCGTTAAGGTAGCAGTAATAGCCGAAAGGCCCGCACTTGGCCTTTTGGTGTTAGTAGCTTATGCGTCGCTTTCGGGCCTGCGCAGCTCGTTTTCATACGCACGACTAACGCGGGAGCGCTGTAGCATTCGCCGTCAATGTAGCAGCACTAGCGGCAGAATCTCCACACCGGCCTACCCTTTCGCACCGCCACCTACTGTGGCCGCCGGTTCCGTCCACCCACGGCAATTTCCCGGCTCAGGAACCGAATGCGCTGCATAATGCGCTGAGCTTTAACGGTCTCACTATTCCCCTGCTCGCGGCCGGCAAAAAAGTTTTCGAGTTCGTCCATCGTTTTGTTGGAGCTAAAGCAAGTCGGCAGGTCTTCCTGCATCCGGTACTGCAGAATGACGCCGAGCACATCGTCGCGCAGCCAGGCACTCCACGACTCAGCGCCGATATCGTCCAGCATCAGCACCGGCGCACGCTTAACCCGATCAATTTCCTGGGTTACGGTGTTGGTGGCAATGCTGCCCTTCATGTTCACCGCAAAGGTAGGAAAGTGTAGCAGTGTCGTGCCAACGCCAAAGTCGGCGAGGCCGTTAGCAATTGCTCCCAGTAAGTATGTTTTACCGACGCCAAAGGCACCAGTTAAGTAAAGTCCCTGCACGTGACCACGATCCGGTTTGGCCACCGCGTTAACAAACATCGTCGCTGCAGCAAGTGCCTCCGTTCGGTCCTGTTGATCATAGGCCAATAGGTCAGCACCACGGATATCCTTTGGCATGTTCATGACCGTTACCAAGCTAGCTTTGGCACGCTGGGCATCGGCCGCAACTTTATCCGCACTTGGCTGGTAGGCAATATCAATCTGGTGGTTACTCATAACCAACTGTGGTTCGTACCCCGGAATGGGTGGGGTCGCCCCCGCGTCCAGTTCCTCTCGCAACTTGACGTATTCAAACAGTTTGGCGGCACCCGCGTCCACGGTGGCCTCCGTGAGTTCGGCAGCATTGGCCGTCAAAAACCGCTGCACATCCCCGTTTTTGAGTACGCGATCAATCGTTTGCTGGTACTGGCGCCCCCAATTATGGTCGGCAAAGTGGCGCTGGAGGTACGCCGATAATCGTTCAAGTTGTGCCATAGCTACTGCTCCTTTTTCTGCTGACGTTTACGCGCTAGTTCTTGCAACTGGGCGTTTAACTGGGCCTGAGTATCGGCGGAAACCGCCTCTTTCGGAGCCACATAGTCGTTCTTAGCCCATTCCGGCACCGGTTCACTCCGGCCACCGCGCTTACTATTGGACCGCCGCTTGCTCCGTTGCTGTTGCTTAGTGTTGCCGGCAGCATATTCGTGAATTTGCGTTAACGCCTGTTCTGGTGTGTGGACGCCAGCCTGAGCCCAGCTGTTGGCGAGTAAATCCAAAAACTTTTCGCTGACGTTGCCGTTATCACTGGTTCGCAAAGCATAATCAACCATGACGTTAATCGTGGCCGGCGAGAAAATGCCACGGTCCGCTAACCGCTGCAAAGCCTTAATCTCACTCCGACTGGCAAACATCCGGCTATCTCGCGCCTGCTTGGCGGCATTAATAAACTCTCGGGGAGTCATTGACTTTGCCCTAGTCAGCATCTCTTGCTCCCGTTGATCACTGGGTTGACTCGGTTGTACGGTTACCTGCGCGTTAGCGTTAGTCGATGTCGCAGTGGCATCACTACCGCGCGGAGCAAAGTGGCGGGTGTGCCCCCGTTCAAACTGCTGCTCAACGTTACTGCGCAAACGGGCCATGTCGAGCTTGCCCGTTAGTAAATCCAGCGCCTGACCAATTTGTGCCGCTAACGTCGGTTCGTCCAAACCGTAGAATCCCGCCAGCTGCTGTAATGCGTGCTGATTCTGCGCGAGCGCCCCACTTTGGATATTGGTGTTGCCCACGAGGTTAGCCAACAGATCCCAGTCCAACCGCACACCAGCGATTTCCGGACTGCCAGTTCCCGCCGGTATTACCGCGTCTTTGGCCGCACTAACCGCAGCCGGTGGCTGGGTGGCTTGTGCAGCCACTAGGTTAAAGACGTCGCTAAACTGCAGGGACACGTTGTGCATATCCTGTCTCCGCACTGGTGTGAGTTCGAACTCGTGCACCAGCTCTTCATACCGTTCTTCGCCCACCGTATCAAACAGCAGGATGCCCAGTAAATCGTCCGCAAAGAAAGCACCGGGCGTAACTGGTGCGTGCATTTCATACACGTAATGCCGCTGCTGATCGACCTGCGAAAAGGTCTGCACCAGCTGCATAGCCTCTAGCCGCACGCGGGCATCGTAGAGCTCGTCAATGCTTACACCCAGTATCCCCATCAGCCGCGTGTGTGGGTGCCGGTCCTGGGAGAACACGGGGTGCCGGGTACTCTCCGCCCAAAGGCTAGTATACAAAGCCGTAGCAACCGGGCCGATGATTGGCTGGTATAAGTACGTCAACGTCCGTCGGTCAACATCACTGTACTCAGTTGCTTGAGTCGCTAAATAATCATTTTGTGGTTGAAAACTTGCTGGACGTTGCACGAACCCCCGCCTCCTTTGCTTAGCTGTCGCCTAACTGGGCGATGCCTAATTCACGCACCCCCGTGAGGCGCAACAAACTTTGCGACCATAAGCGCGCGGGGCGCAACCGGAGCCATCCCCCGCTTGCGCCCACTATTTCTTATCGCCGTCGTGTTCCTTATCCATCATGCCCTGCAATTCATTCATGAACACGGACATATCCTTAAACTGGCGGTAAACGCTAGCAAACCGGATGTAGGCCACATCGTCGACATCAGCCAGCTTCTGCATCACGAACTCACCAATACTTTGGCTCGAAATTTCGTTCTCACCAATCGCCCGAATCTTGGCCTCAACCTGCTCGACAATCTGCTGCATCTGTTCCATAGTGACCGGCCGCTTCTCCGCCGCACGAATCAAGCCCTTCAGAACCTTCTCGCGACTAAACTCTTCACGCGTACCGTTTTTCTTGATGACTAATAGCGGTGTCTGTTCAACCCGTTCAAAGGTGGTGAACCGGAAACCGCAATTTTCGCATTCACGACGACGACGAATTGCCTCGCCGCCCTCGGTTGGCCGTGAATCCACGACCCGTGAGCTATTTTTATGACAATGTGGACACTGCACGTTCATACCCCCAGGGAATATTCGACCTGTGTTGACGTCACGAACGGCGCCACACGATACCTATTGTCACCATTATACCAAAACTCACAGCTTGTGCGTGTTGAGGATGTGCGCAATAAGCTGCTGAACCTCGACGCGTCGCAATTCGGCGGGAACGTCGGTGTTGATGGCAAAGTCGGCGCGGGCCACTTTCTCGTCTAGTGGCAGTTGTGCGTCAATCCGCGCCAACGCCTCGTTAACGGTCAAGCCATCACGCACAGCCAGGCGTTCCTGTTGCTGCTTCGCTGGCACGGTCACCACCGCCACGCCGTCAAAGTAGTCCTCATACTTCTGTTCATACAGTAAGGGTACGTCAGCAACGACCAAGTCAGCTCCCGTTGCAACCGCCTCCGCTAGTTCCCCCTCAAACCGTTCGCGAATGGCGGGCTGTATAATTGCGTTCAGCTTCGACAAACGCCGTGGGTGCCCAAAAACAACTTTGCCCAACAGGCCGCGATTCAGCGTGCCGTCGCCCTGAATAATCATACTCCCAAATTCGTGCTGGAGCTGCGACAGAATCTTGCTGCCGGGAGCCGCAACCGCCCGCGCGATTACATCTAAATCAATCACGGGGTACCCCGCCGCGCGAAAATCGTTGGCAACTGTCGTCTTACCCGTCGCAATACCGCCAGTAATACCTAACTTATACGTCATGCCCAATTCCTCCACTGACTACTCCGCCTTTGCGGGTGCCACCTGACAATGCGGGCAAAAATGCGTACCCCGACCGCCGACCTTAATTTTGACAATTTTGGTACCACAACGCGGACAAGGCTCACCCTGATGACCGTACACAGCCAGCCGGTCTTGAAAACCGCCGACTTGCCCCGCCGCATCGACGAACGAGTGGACCGTTGTCCCGCGTAACTTGATGGACTCCGCCATAATTTCAATAATGGCGTCATGTAGCCGCGTAACCTCGGCCAAAGTCAACGAATTTGCAGGACGTTCGGGGTGCACCCGGGCCCGCCACAAACTTTCGTCGGCGTAGATGTTCCCCACACCAGCAACCGTGGCCTGGTCAAGTATCACGGACTTAATCGCCTTTTTATGCTTGGCCAGCTTAGCGGCAAAGTCGTCCACGGTAAAATCCGACGCCACGGGTTCAGGACCCATGGACGCTAGACCGCTAATAGCGACGTTTTCGGTGCCGGTACGCACCACGTTCATACGGCCAAATTTACGCGAATCCATGTAGCGTAATTCGGACCCATCGGCAAAGGTGAACCAGACATGCGTCCACCGCTCGTGGGGCATTTCGTGGTCCGTGGCCAACATGTACTTACCTTCCATGCGCAAATGGCTCACTAACGTCCAGTCCCCCGTCAACCGGAGCAATAAATATTTACCACGACGATCCACACGGGTAAAGGTTTCGCCAACCAACCGGGCACGGACTTCATCCAACCCATCGCGTAGGATAGCTTCCCAGTTTGTCCCGATAGCCACGATTTGCTTGCCCTTAATCAATCCTGTTAACGTGCGCCGAACCGTCTCCACTTCTGGTAATTCTGGCATGATTGTATCCCTCTTTCGTTCTGTAGTACGTGCTACTTGGCGTCAAACCACGTCTGCCCGTGATTAGTTTCCACTTTCAGCGGTACGTCCAGCTTGACGGCAGCGTCCATCACGCCTGCAACCACCGTCCGCAAACGGTCCATCTCGCTAGCAGGCGCCTCAAAGATCAGTTCGTCATGCACTTGGAGTAGCATACGGGCCTGCAGGTGTGCCGCACTCACCGCGGCGGGCATCCGTACCATCGCCACTTTGATAATGTCAGCTGCACTACCCTGGATGGGGGTGTTCATAGCGGTACGTTCTGCAAAGCTGCGCAGGTTAAAGTTACGGCTGTGGATGTCGTGCAGGTAGCGCCGCCGGTGGAGCAGCGTTTCTACATAGCCCTGCTCGCGCGCGGTGGCCACCATGCGTTCCATGTATTCGTGCACTTGCGGGTACTGTTCAAAGTAGCCCGCAATGAAGTCCTTAGCCTGTTGCCGCGTAATACCGATGTTCTGGGCCAACCCAAAGTCGCTGATGCCGTAAACAATACCAAAGTTAACGGCCTTGGCTTGACGGCGCATATCCGGGGTGACCTGGTCGGCACTCGTGAGGTTAAAAATCTTCATGGCGGTGTTCGCATGGATATCGCGGTCCTCTTTGAACGCTTCCTGCATGTTGGCGTCGCCAGAAATGTGCGCGAGCACGCGTAGTTCAATCTGCGAGTAGTCGGCGCTGAAAAGTTCCCAGTCGGGATGACTAGGGACAAAGGCGTGGCGCACCTGCTTACCGTCGCCCCGGGCCGGAATGTTCTGCATGTTGGGGTCGACGGAGCTCAAACGGCCGGTCTGCGTTAGTGTCTGTAGGTAACGGGTATGAATCTTCCCGTCGGCGTGCACCGCCTCTTGAAGGCCGACCACGTACGTTGATTGAATCTTGCTAATTTTACGGTAATCCAGAATTTTTTGAATAATGGGGTGCGCGGTGCGCAGCTGTTCCAGCACCGAAACACTGGTTGAGTAACCAGTCTTAGTTTTCTTAACGACTGGTAGTCCCAAATCCTCGAACAGTACTACCCCCAATTGCTTAGGGGAATTAAGGTTAAATTCCTGCCCAGCATCGGCGTAAATCTGCTGTTCCAGGACGGACATTGACCCGGTCAGTTGCTTACCCATCTCCGCCAGGATGTTAGTATCCAGGCTAATTCCGGTATACTCCATATCGCCCAGCACCCGCGCTAGGGGCAACTCCAGGTCGGTGAACAACTGCGTTTCGTCCTGATCAGCGAGCTCCGTAGTTAGGCGCGGACGCAGCGCAAGCAACGCGGCACCCTTTTGCGCCATGTGGTTACAAAATTCATCGTGATCCGGCACGTGTAGTTTCGCGCCTTTGCCGTACACGTCCTCATCTGCCGGCAGGGCATCGTAATTATGCTGCCGAGCTAGTTGGCCTAAGTCATTACTGTTTTCATCGGGGTTCAGCAAGTAGGATGCGAGTAACGCGTCAAAGTCGGGGTGCAGGTCCAAACCGAGGTGTCGGCCGGCGACCAGGTTGCGCTTGGCATCGAAAACTGTGAGTTGACGCGACGCATCGCCCAACCACAAGGCAAATTCCATGTCCTGCAGTAACGAGGTATCGGTTGATACAAAGGTATGGTGCTCATCGGCAACGACAAAACCTTCCACCTGCGCGGTGTGGTAATTATCCGTCAACATTTCCAGTTCGAAAGCCACCGGGGCCTTTAACCGCATCGCGGCGTCTAAGTTCTCCGCCGCGAGTTCAGTGTATTCCACCTGCGTGGCCGGGGCGGCCCCCTGCGCACCCATACGCTTCAAAGCCTGACGCATATCCATGCGTTGGTAGAAAGCACGCAACTGCTCGTAGTCAGGGCCCGCAAAGTTAATGTCATCAAGCCCGATCGTAATTGGGGCATCCTGGCGAATAGTGGCCAGATCCTTACTCATGATTGCCTGGTCATGATCCTCAACCAGGTGTTTCTTCATCTTGCTGGCCTTCAGGTCGTTAATGTGTGCGTATAGGTCTTCCACCGAACCAAACTGCTGTACTAACTTGATGGCGGTTTTCTCGCCGACTTTGGTTACCCCCGGATAGTTATCCGAGGTGTCACCCATTAAACCCTTCAGGTCAATAATTTGACGGGGTGTCACACCCAGCTTTTCCTGAACGTATGCTGGCGTATACTCTTCGAGCTCGGTCACACCCTTCTTGGTAACGGCCACCGTCACCCGGTCCGTAGCAAGCTGCGTCAAATCACGGTCACCGGTCACCACCAGCACCTGGTCCCCCTGCTGGTCAGCCTCGCGGGCCAACGTGCCGATAATGTCGTCGGCCTCGTAGTTCGCGAGTTCATAGTGCACAATGCCGTGGCCTTCCAACATTTCTTTGACCAGCGGCAACTGCTCCAGCAATTCATCGGGTGTCTTTTGGCGTCCAGCCTTGTAGTCATCATACTTGGCGGTGCGGAAGGTTTTGCTGCCGGCATCAAAAGCCACCAAGATTTTATCGAAATCCTGGCTAGCCAACAGGTTATCCAACATATTGTTCACACCCAGAATGGCGTTGGTGTGCACCCCATCGCTATTAGTGAAGCGATCTAACGAAGTATAGGTTGCGTAGAAGGCCCGAAACGTAATTGAATTACCATCGATTAATAAAATATTTTTTGCCACGGTGTGCACTCCTTTGCCAGCACGAGTTTCTTAACTAATAACATTGTACCAAAAGCGGCGCCCCGCTAATAGGGCTACGCGTGGAAGCGGCGTAACGTGTTCGTTAGCGGCGGCGTCGGCCGACCGGTGAGCTGCGGCTTTCGTGCCCTGCGCCGTGATTGATACGGTAGTGGTTGACGGCAGCATCGGTCGGATTGGGGAGCTGCGGCTTCTGTGGGGTACTCC
>NZ_BCVS01000073.1:0-12406 GCF_001591865.1 Lacticaseibacillus pantheris DSM 15945 = JCM 12539 = NBRC 106106 | reverse complement strand
CCCCACGAAAGCCGTAGCCTACCACCCCGACCAACGCTGCCGGTCCCATACACCCGCAACACTTGTGGTGGTGAGTTGAGGCGGGATGGGTTATGATGGTAGCAATTAATAACACTTGAGGAGGAACCACGATGCTTGAACAAGCTTACCTAGACCTTGCCCGCCACGTCCTTGACGATGGTCACTACAAGGACGACCGCACCGGAACCGGCACGTACAGCGTGTTTGGCTACCAAATGCGGTTTAACTTGCAGGAAGGTTTTCCGCTGTTAACCACCAAAAAGGTGCCACTAGGGTTAATCAAAAGTGAGCTACTCTGGTTCCTGCGCGGCGACACCAACATCCGTTTCCTGTTGCAACATAAGAACCACATCTGGGATGAGTGGGCCTTCAAAAAGTGGGTGGAGTCGTCCGAATATCAAGGCCCCGACATGACCGACTTTGGCCGGCGGCACCTCGCTGACACCGCGTTTGACGCCCAGTACCAGGAGCAGAAGGCGTCCTTTGATGACCGCATCCTGCACGATGATGATTTTGCCTCCCGTTACGGTGACCTGGGTAACGTCTACGGCAGTCAGTGGCGCGCATGGCGTACCAGCAACGGTGATACCATCGACCAGCTGGGTAACGTGATTGAACAAATCAAAGTGCACCCCGATTCCCGCCGCCTGATTGTCTCCGCCTGGAACCCCGAGGACGTGCCCACCATGGCTTTGCCGCCGTGCCACACCATGTTCCAGTTCTACGTGAACGACGGGAAGCTGTCCCTGCAGCTGTACCAGCGCTCGGGCGACGTTTTCCTTGGCGTACCGTTCAACATTGCCAGTTACGCCCTGCTACTGTCGTTGGTAGCCCGCGCGACCGACCTGGAAGTTGGCGAATTCATCCACACGCTTGGGGATGCTCAAATCTACAAGAATCATGTGGACCAGGTTCGCGAGCAGCTCAGCCGGACACCACGACCAGCACCGCAGCTGTGGTTGAACCCAGATAAGCACGACCTGAGCGACTTTGGCATGGATGATATCAAAGCAGTCAATTATGACCCGCTACCTGCCATTAAGGCACCGGTAGCTGTATAATTAGGGCATCAACCACGTATGTAGGGTGCAAGGGGCGAAGCGCATGGAAACAGCATTCATTTGGGCACAGGATCGAAACCGCATTATTGGCCGCGATGGCAAACTGCCGTGGCATTTGTCGGATGACCTGCAATTTTTTAAGGCCACCACGCTTAATCAGGCTATCATCATGGGCCGTAAGACCTTTGTGGGGATGGGCAGCCGGCCCTTACCGCAACGGCTGAACATTGTTTTGACGCACCAGCAGGATTTGGCGGTGCCTGATGGCGTCCTGGTGGTTCATTCAATTCAGGAGGCCTTGGCGGCGGTCACTGACGCCGGACACGACACCGCCTTTGTAATTGGCGGGGCGGGCGTCTTTAACAGCTTCGTTGAAGCCGTGGGCAATCCCGACAGGCTCTTCGTGACGCGGATTCATGGAGCGGTCGAAGGTGACACCAAGATGGTGGAGTTAGCCTGGTCCCAGTACCGGCGTGAGTCTGCGCGGACGGTGAACAACGCCGATCCGCAGCTGACGCATACGTTTGAAGAGTGGGTGTACGCCCCGATTCCACCACACACTAGTGAGGGTTGAACGTAGCTAGTGAAACGTGTGTTTTAGTAAAGAAATAACGGCGGGCTAGCGGCTCGCCTTTTTGCTGGGTAAAATTATGGTAGCGTCATAATTTAATTCGAGGATGATATGTAATGAAAAAATTCTTATTTGCTCTTGCAGCAATAGCCGTGGCCATAGTGGGCTTGGGCACGCACAAAGTGTCCGCTGATACTGATGCGGCTTGGGACAAACCCGTTGCTACTTTGGGTTCGTCATTGACCAGTAGTCAACAGCAGGGCGTAATCAACACGCTGACTAGTGCGGCGGGGACTGGGAGCAGTTACGACACGTTGACGGTCAACGGCTCCACGCTGGTGAAGTACTTGAACCCAAGCGGTGAAAGCTTCACCAGCACGTCGGGCGTGTGGTCATCGGCCCTGGTGCAGAAAACTAGTAGTGGCGGGATTAACGTAAAAATCGTCGATTACAACGGCACAAACAACATTACGACCATCACGGCGAACCAGTACCGGAACGCCGCGATTACGGCTGGTGTAACTAACGCCAACATTTACATTACCAGCCCGGTATCGATTGATGGTTCCGGTGCGCTGGCGGGCGTGTACGCCGCCTTTGCTGCGAACGGTAGCACGTTGAACCAGTCGCAGGTGACGGCTGCCCAGGACGAAGTGAACACGCTGAGTGACATCACGCAGGCGAACAAGGACAAAGACGGTTACACCGACAAGCAGCTGAACAACGCGGTTGCGGGTATCAAGAAGCAGATGGCGACCGACAGTAACAACGGCCAGCAGACGTTGTCCAGCAACCAGATTGGTAACATCGTGGATAGCGAGCTCAAAAACAACAACCTCGGCACGATTATAAACAACAATCAGCGGACCCAGATCATCAACCTGATGGTGAAGATCCAGAACTCGGGTGCGTTGAAGAGTAGCGGTTTCAAGCAGCAGGCTAGCGACCTCGCCAACAGCATCCAAAGTTCGGCGAAGGGACTCTTTGATAAGATTAAGAGCTCGGTTGACGGCGCCGACAGTAGCTGGTGGAGTTCGTTGTGGCAGAGTATCGTGAGCTTCTTTACCAACATCTATAACTGGATTTTGAGCTTGTTCTAACTATTGAAATGAAGACGTTAAAAAATGGGGCTGTGCCAAAAGGCGGTTAGCCCCCGATATACAAGACGGCATCAGTGGAAATCCCGAACTTAGGATTTTTGCTGATGCCGTCTTGTATGTTAGGGAGCTGCCTTTTGGCGCGCGACCACGATGTATCGTTCGTGTGCTAAAGGCTTCTGTCACAATCCCTTTTTGCATTTTATTGGTGCATACGGTGGTATCTGTCCCACAGCCAGTAAAGCAGTAGGTTTATCACCGTCAGTAAAATTAAATAGAGCATCACGGTCAGAATCGAGTGGCCAGAAATGTAGACGCCATTATCCAGACGATTTTGTCTGAGCGTGATGTCGATTAGAATTACTACCTGAATTAAGTAAAGAACCCAACGCCACTATTTGTGCATGCCTGCTCCTCCGTTTAACTGAGTGTTGATTACACAGCCCGATACACCACCCAAAAAGATAAATACAAACAGCCCTGAGGTCATTATAATTCCAAAAATATTAGGACGATGAAAAAATCTGCCGATAGCTATAAATAGTCTCGGCAGATTCTTTTTAACTCTTGTAACTTTTTAGCGACTAGTTCCGACGTCGCTTAGAAACCCCGGCAAGGCCGAAGAGTGTCCCGAGAACGGTCAGCACACCCAGTTCTGCGACGGCAACATCATTGTTGTCACCGGTTTGAGGGTAAGCCTTCGCGGCGGTATTGTTGGTCGTTGCGGTGGCGCTAGCAGCAGGCCTAGTCGCCGTGGTTGCTAGCGACTGCGTCGAGCGCACATCCGCCAGCTTAACTGCGGTCTTGGCTGCATTGTCCTTGTTGCTCAGAACAACGGTCGTGGCCTGCTGAGACTGCTTACCAGTTGCGTCAGCCTTCGTGGTTGTGGTTGATGTAGCCGGCTTGCTACTATCCGTATCAGTGGTGGCTGGCGTTTGACCGTTTGTGCCTGTAGTCTGAGTAGGTTTTGAGCTGTCACTTTGATTAGTGGCAGGCTGGTTGTCCGTGTCGCTGTCACTATTATTAGTAGCGGGTTGGTTGTTCGTGTCACTGTCACCATCATCGGTCGTATTCTGGCCAGACGTACTGTTGTCGGTGCCAGTGCTAGTGGGGTCGGTAGGCGTTGATGCGGCCTTGTTAGCAGCGTCGAGTGCGGCCTGTGCTTGGCTCAAAGCAGCCGCGGCAGTGGCCGCCTGTTGCTTAGCCGCAGCGACATCATTCTGCGCCTGGTCAGCAATAGTAGTAGCCTCGGCGAGTGTTGCTTCCGCCTTGGTCAACGCAGCCTGGGCGTCAGCGAGTGCCTGCTGAGCAGGACTGGTTGATGCGGCTACCTTCTCGTTTTGTGCCTTGGTAAGTGCGGCCTTAGCGGCAGTCAAAGCTGCTTGGGTGGCCGCCACGTTACCGTCAGATTCGCTTTGGGCACTAGTCAACGCAGCCTTGGCAGCGTCGAGGGCAGTCTGTGCGTTCTTAACAGCGGCCGTGTTGTCAGCCGTGTCGGACTCACTTTGTGCTTTGGTGAGTGCGGCCTTGGCGGCGTCTAGGGCAACATTGGCGTCATAGCCTTCTGTTGCTGCAAGGTGATCAGCGTATTGAGCGATGGCCGTCTTGAGTGATGCGGCGGCCTGGTCGTATTGCTTTTGGGCAGTGGCTACTGCCGCCTTGGCGGTGGCGTAGTCCGGGTTGGCTGAGGTAACGGTGGTTTCAGTTGGTACGTTAGCCAGCTTGGTGTTAACTAGCGCGGAGCCGCTGTTATCAACCTCTTGCACACCGTTAAAGACCATGGCCCAACCACCGGCAGTCTCGACGACTGAGAAGGCGCCATCAGCAACGTTCCAACTTTCACTCAGAAGAATTTGACGGTGGCCCCAGTTGCTGTCGGCATCACCATCTAGAAAGTCTTCTAGGGCAAATGCCGCATTCTGCATCATATCAAGCATGGTTCCACCTGCGTAGTTGACACCGGCTAAACACTCCGCTGGGTCCTCCAAACCGGCTGACTCGAAAATAGGGTTAGTAATAGATTTGTCATGGCTTGTGTCTATTTCAGGAATAAGCGTTTGCCCGCGCTTTTGAGTCGCGTTGTATACTGCGGAGGTTGAAGCAATTGCAGGAAGCCCCAATTCTGAACGGTACGTATTTAACAGACCGATAAGGTAGGTATTCAACTCAGCTTGTTGAGCAGAAGTGAGCTGACCGTTTATTGAATCACCTGACCAGACTGTATCGGTGGTTGTAACGGGATTGAGAAAACTTTGAGAATCCATTGAGAAGCTTTCGGCCTGAGCATCTGTATACGCCGCAATCTTAGTTGGCAAAGCGTTGCCGTCCCAAACAAATGACCCGTCAGAATTTTTTGTGTTGTAATCCCCATATGTTGATTTATCAGTGGTCTTGCCAGCAGTTACTGCGTAGGCCAGCGTTTCACCATCGCCAATTGATCCGCTGTATTCCTTTGTAGACAGGCTCGATGGTGTTTCGCTCAATGTATTTTGAGCATATCCTAAGTCGGATTTCGCCAAACTAGCCTGGTTCTTCGCGCTCACAATGAAGAAGTCGTTCGACGCTTCCGCCTCGCTCTGCGCCGCCGACGTAGCTGCATCCACGGCCGCCTGGGCGTCACTAACTGCCTTCTCGGCCGACTGCACGTCCGCAGACTTTTGTCCGTTCACGGTACCAGATTGTGCGGCGGACAAAGCGGCGTTGGCAGTGTCAACTTTGCTTTGAGCGGCGCTAACGTCACTAGCCTTCTGCGCTTGCTGTGTCTGCGCCGAGGATACCGCCGCGGTCGCCGTGGTTACGGCGCTGGCTGCGGAGGCAACGTCTGCGTCCTTTTGTGCCTGGGTCACGCCATCGGTAGGGGTGACGTTCTTGGCCGCACTAGAAACGGCGGCGGATGCGCTAGCGACGCTGGTCTGTGCTACCGATTGTGCGGCAGCAGCACTGGCAGCTGCGGTCGATGCAGCGCTAGTGGCAGCGTCGGCTTCGTCCACCTTGTTTTGCGCGTCATCGCGTTGTTTGGTGGCCGCCTTTTGCGCCTCAGTCAGCGTGGTGGGGTCGACATCCTGCGAATTCTCCGCCGTACCAACGTACCCATCGTTAGTCGCAGCAAAGACGCCTGTAACTGGCTTGTTGCTCAAAACCACCGCGCCCAACGCGGCGGCGGTCAGTAGTGCAACTGATGTGGTTTTGCTTAGTTTCTTCTCCATGGACTATTTCCTCCAATGTGTTATGTAACTCAACCCGATATAACGAAATTTATTGTAGCATCAGTTTTGTTATGCTGTGTACAATCTGACCAAAATTGGGGTGCAGTAAGTCGTTAAAAGTGCTTGATACGCCGCAATTATTGCGGATGTGCAAAGCTTGTGACTGCTGTTGCGTAAACGCAAAATCTGGCTGTCAAAAAGATTGCATATACGCAATCCATTGATGAATGCACATTGTTATTGTGATTGACCTGATGGTGGTGAACCTGCCGGAAAGGGTGTCTTCGATTGGCGTGATCATTTGAGTGCCACTGAATAATACATATAGGTGGCCAATTCGTCAGCGAACCCCAATCGGATGAATACCGCTTTAATGTCCCCCTTTACCAAACATTTACTCCATGCATACAAAGGATACGCAAACTTCGTGTTGGTCTTTACACGGGCTGACTACACTGGTGGTGTAGTGAAGAGGCGGAACCAATCCAACGGGAAGGGCGTGCTGGCCGTGGTAACTGGGATTCAAGATGATGACATTGTTAACGCACTAGTGCGGATGGCGCACCGTGCTAGCCACCAGCTTACCGCGGCTACTAGTGCCTTTCTACGACAGGATCCCGCTGCGGCGCGGTTGGTCATCAGTATGGATGGACAACTGAACGATGATGAGTTACGCATTGACCAGCTGGCGTTGCGCGATGCGGTTGCTGGGACAGGATACGAGCAAAGGTGGCAGGACATTGCGACGCTGCTAAAAGTGACCGACGAACTGGAGCGCCTCGGTGATTATGCGGTTGCCATCGCGGTGATTACCACGACCAACTTTGCCCACAGGGGTCACCCGACCAACAATCAGGCTGATGTGTGGCTGACCGCCATGCTCAACCAGGTGGGCAAAATGCTGGGGATGGCCGTCCACGCGTACGCTCGGCGTGATGCTGGCGTTGCGCAGGAAGTCGCTCTGAGTGACCGTGAAGTTGACCGTCTTTACGTGCGGATTCGCGCCCTGTTGGGACCAATCACTCCCGGGGAACCAGCGCTGGCGGTGGCACGCCTGTTGTCGCAAAGTGGCGATCGGTCGGTCAACATCGCGGAGTGGGTTGTCTACCGGGCCACCGGGACGTTGGTGGCCTTGCACCACGAGCATAACGGACAGTTACTAGATGAGTAGTGAATTCGTCACGATGTGGGGGTGGCGTAATGAATATCTGGTTGTGGATGATTGCGGCAGTGATTGCGATGATTGTCACCGGCTGGGCAATGTGGGGTACGGCGGATACCACTTTGGCCCGGCACGAGGTTATACGTCGGCTAGCCGCCCAGCCGTTAAGGCAACGGCGGCATAAACGTCAGTAAGTGTATTGCACGCAAAACAAAGGCGCCTGTCGGTCATAATCCTGAATTACGGATTACGGCTGGCAGGCGCCTTTGCGTATTGTATTTAGTGGAAAAGATGTGTGCGTGTATTAGTCCGCGTTGTCAGGCTGAACGTCGTTGCTGGTTGCAGCACCGGCTTGGCGGCGTTGGCTTGCAAAGTGGAATCCTAAGCCAAGAACGAGGCCCACGACTGCTGGGACGACCCAGCCCATGCCAAGGCTTGCGAACGGCAGGAAGGAGTCGCGGAAGTGCGTCAGCGCAACGCCTACGCTACTTTGGCTAACCACTGCCGGGAAGGAAGCAACCATGTCGAGCACAGCGGGAATCGTGGTGAAGCCCACGGTCAAGGTGTAAACGACGGGGTCCCTGCCGAACCAGTGCGCGGTTACGGAGAGCAGGATGAGCACCATGCAGAATGGGTACAGGAACATCAACATTGGTGTGGACCAGGCGATGATGGTCTCCAGGCCGAAGTTAGCGGTCAGGAAGGACGCAAAGGCCATCAGGGCGAGCCACTGAACGTAGCTCAATACCGGGAAGTGCTTGTGGAAATCCTGTGCAAAGGCGGCGACCAAACCGACGGCCGTGGTGAGGCAGGTGACGGTCAGTAGTGTAGCTAACAGCGCGTGGCCGGCAGTACCAAAGTAGTAGGTTACAACCTGGTTGAACGCCGTGCCACCCTCAGCACTCGGCTTGAAGTGGGATACGGACATGGAACCCAGGACGATGAGGAAGAGGTAGACCACGCCGATAGCACCAGTAGCCATCACGCCGGCTTTGGCCGTGACTTTGGCAACGGAACCTTCACGCTTTAGCCCCAGGCCACGGACGGCGGTGACGACGGTGACCCCGAAGGCCAGACCGGCGAGGGCGTCCATGGTGTTGTAACCCTGGAGAAAGCCGTTAAAGAAACTCATGCCGCCGTTACGGTAGGCGGTAGTGGCGGCCTGCGCGTTGGGGTTGCCGAGCGCGTGGGAATAGGCCACGAAGAACAGGAAGAATAGCAGTACCAAGAATACTGGGTTCAAAACCTTACCAACAGCGGAAGTAATCTTGCGTTCCTTGTACGATAGCAGGAATGCCGCCAGGAAGAACAGGGCGGAGAACAGTAATAGTCCGCCAGTCTCCCACGACTTTGGTAACAGTGGCGCCACCCCGGTGGTGAATGAAACGGTTGCCGTACGGGGTGTGCCGAACAATGGTCCGATGGTAAAGTGAATTAAGACCATGAATAGTAGTGCGAACCAGCGGCCGAGTGGACGACCCACGTCGTAGACACCCTCGGCGTGGACGGCGCTGATGGCCAGAACGGATAGTAGTGGTAGGACGACCGCCGTCACCAGGAAACCGAGCGCGGCGGGCAACCAATTATGACCAGCGATCTGGCCTAAGTGGAGCGGGAAAATCAGGTTGCCGGCCCCAAAGAACAGGCCGAACAGCATGGATGCGACAACTAAGTATTGTTTCTTGGACAATCGTGGTTCCTTTGTTAAATCCTGCATAAATAGTTCCTCCTAGGAGGCCAACTGTAAATGGCCCCGATCTTCATTGCGTCGTTGCGTTTTAATGTTGCTAATGTCGCTGCCCACGGCCACCATCCCCTTTGTTGAATATGTATTCACCAATGCGCATGTAGAAATAATAAATATCGTGTCATCACCCGGGGCAAATAAAAAGACACCCTCAGCTATTATTAGCTAAGGGTGCCTAAGCACGATACCACCTTAATTCGCCGTACCGTCACCGGTACAACCTCACCACGTACGGCCCGCAGGCGATACGTTGACACGATAATGGGTGTCCCCATGACACGTTACTGTAAGTTCGGTGTCCGGCTCGAAAGGGATATTCATCACCGCAACCCTTGCTTCCTCTCACCTAACGAAGCTCGCTGAAAGTTGTACGGTAACTACTGGTCTTTCTCATCGCATTTGCATTTGTTGTTACTTAGTATAGCGTGGCAAAGTAGTTTGTCAACACTAATTTGAATTTAATCTTATTTCTGAGCCATTGTGACAATTGATAATCTTCTCGGCCATTAAAGTGAGCCGCGTGTTATCTATGTTGTCGTTAATGTGATTTTAGCCTGATAACGGGTGGATAATATCAATGTACGAATGGATTGTGTCGTAATTAATCGGGGCTATCAGTATCGACAATAAACCTTTTAATTTTTCTACATTTGTGGTGTAATGTAGAAAGAAGCTCAAAACACGAACAAAAATCGAGTCGGCCGACTTGGGTTAGTTAGTGTCAACACCAGATGATTTGCATAAACGCAACATCCAGTGTGGCACTACCCCCATTCCCGTGTGCAGGGGTGCATGCGGGCGGTCGGCTTTTTGTGTAGAGAGCGAGCCCGAGCGTTCAGAAGTCGGAGTGTAACGTACTGCGATGGGAAAGCCGGGTTTTGGCTTCAACAGCGTAGTCAGTTACACGCAGGCTTTTGCTCGGGGGGAGCTCGTTTAGGTAGAGAGCGAGCCCGAGCGTTCAGAAGGCAGAATATCTGGGTGATGGTAGTCGATTTGGAGCGATTACTACCGGACAAAGTAATACGGGGTTGATGAGCAGATCTATGGAGTAAGGTTACTGGGAGGCGGATGCGCATGGCGGACTACGGTCAGATTGGCGCGCTTTTTCGTGAAGTACGTAAACGCCGCGGATTAACGTTGCAACAGGTTGCAGCTGGGTGGTCAGTTGCTAGTCTATCTCGCTTTGAGCGGGGTAACTTGGCCATTAGTGCGGACCGACTGCATCGATTGCAACTGCAGCTAGGCTTAACGGATACCGATCTGGGTGAGTATCTGGGTCGTAATAGTGGCGCTAGCGAAATCAGCATACGCGATTGGATGGGCCGCATTGTACGAGCAGATTTTCATTCTGGTCCGCGTCAACTGATTGCATTAGCCGAGGAGTTGCAGGCGTCCACTTTGCCGGATTCCTGGGCCAAAAAAATGTTAATGATTTTGATTAATCACTATGTGTTGGTCAAACGGGGTGTAATTGAGGGACTGTTGGATTCGGAATTAGTGGTGGTGGAACATTACTTTTTATCGCCTGGGCCATGGGTACAGTTAGATTTTTTATTTGCTAGCAAAGTTGTGCCTTTTTTACCCACGAAATATTTACACCGGCTCATTAATCACGTCAACGACCTGGATGTGTTGACGATGCCGTCAATGTTACATGTTATCACCTTGCAACCCTTGGTCTGGGCGGTATTCCAAGCTGGGGCGACGGACAATGATGATACTGCGGTTGATTGGGCGTACAAAGTGAGCCAGATGTATGGTGATCAGGAGCCCGATTTGTATAAATTTTATATCAACCGGTTTATGGGCCTAGTGGACGCAGAATACCGGGCACGCAGTGATGTCAGCGCTACGGCAGTGGAGAAGTTTCTCGGCGCTCTGTACCGCATCGACGCCTTGCAAGCAACCGAATTGCGGCGGTGGTATAGATACTGGCACCAGTGTGAGGAGGGGTTACGATGACCGATTCTTACCAAAGAGGACAATACTATGCCACTCTGCGGGAACGGCGTGGCTACAGGATGCGTGACCTGGATGTAGTTGCTAGTTCGGGTGATTTGTCCCGGTTCGAGCACGACAAGCAGGAATTGCGGTCGTCCCGGATGCAAACTTTGCGGGACCTACTGGGTTTACTGCCTGAAGAGGGTTATGGCTCGGAGGTGGCAGATAATTTTGATCAGACGTTAGTGGACCTCAAAAATGTGACGAACGTTGATGACCTGATTAATCGGGTGACCACCTTTGTGAACCGAAACGAGACGCGGCTACCCGGCGCGGTGCGGTTGTACTGCGTTGATGCACTTTACCTCAGCCACGTGCGTTTGGTGATGGATTCGCCAGCATTGCTTGCCCACTACCACGCTCCGCAACTAGTACAAAAATACTGGCGCGACCTGTCCCGGGTGAACTACTGGCTCAAAGCGGACTACTACATTGCTTACGGGCTCTGGGACCAGTGGTCTGCCGATCAGCAACGGCGGCTACTAAACTCGGCAATGAATCCACCAGGCGACATGACGTTCCTGTGGCTGCAACTGCTAATCCGAGCTGAGCAGGTAGCTTTGCGAAATGGTGACGGTGAGACCGTGCGACTTTGCATCGATCTCTGCCGGGAAACCACAATTCCGTCGGTCCGCACCCAGCAGATGTTTTTGTTACGGATTGCAAAGTTGACGTTGGTCGACGCGCTGGACCACTCCATGGAGTCGGTCGCCGCGTTAGACCAGTTACAGGATGACCTGGCGATTGTGGCGACGCCGTTCTATTGTGATTTGTTGCGTGATACGCGCGCGGCGTTGACCACGGCCCATAATAACGGTTTGGTCGTAGCAACAAGCAACAAGCATAAAAAATCCCCGTCGTAACGACGGAGATTTTTTTATGCTTGTTGAAAACCTGTAAACCCGTGCAAACTACACCCGGCTAGTAATGTCGATTGAAGCTTCTTCGAGCACGTGTCCAGGCAATGCGTGGCGTAACTCATTCAGCCAAAAACCTTCCGGCAAGTCCAAAGTGGTATTGAGTGCGTAAACCGTAAACGTGTAGTCATGGTCCGCGTTGGGTGGTGTCGGTCCGGTATAGCGCTGGTAAATCTCCGGGTCGGTGTTGCGGACGTAGCTACCAGCGTTTGAGTTGCGACCCTGCACGAACTGGCCGGCCAGCTGACGGCTGGCGTTAGCTGGCATGTTGGCGAGGGTGACCGGGATGTCGGCTGCAATCCAGTGAATCCAGGTGAAGCCGGATACCGGCACGGCGTCGTAATCAGTGAGGGTTAGGGCGAGGGCAACCGTGTCCGCCGGGATGTCGGTGACCTGAAACGGGAAGCTGGTCACGGGGAAGCCATTGCGCATATCCTCGCCAGTAGCGTACTTACCGTATTGATCTGGGAGATAGCCTTCTGGTGTTTCCACAATAATGTGCATACATGGTCATTCCTTTCTTGTTAACTTCATTATACTCGTTCCAACGAGTTAAGTGGCGGTTCTCAGTGGTGGGGGATGTGGACTGTGCTGGCAAAGTGGTGGTGGGGTTGCGGCTTTGT
>NZ_BCVS01000072.1:0-12492 GCF_001591865.1 Lacticaseibacillus pantheris DSM 15945 = JCM 12539 = NBRC 106106 | reverse complement strand
ACAAAGCTGCAACCTCACCACTGCTTTGTCAGCACACCACCCTCAAATCAGATTCACCCGCAACCAGTCGGTGGCGTGTGCTAAAATAATGGTATAAACAATGACGAATGGAGTGGTGGTTATGGCTTTGGCAACGACAGCACAGGTGGCAGGGGACACGCGGCAGTTTCGGTTGAGCCCCAACGTCAAGCGTTACACGTTGATGGATACTGGGTTTAAAAAGACCAACAAGGGTGGTTTTGAACTGGAGCGTTCCCTCGACTTGAACAGCCCGTTCACCAGCAACACTAAACTGAAGGTTCTGGTGAACGCCGACCTCGATAAATTGTCGATGGCTGTCACCACTGCTAACGGTCTGCGCGCCGTGGACATCTTCAAGTCCGATAAGACTGCCGGTAACGTTGAGCAGTTCAACTACGTGCTGAATGATTTGCTCCAGCGTCAAGTATTGGAGCAGGTCACCGACTAAACGCAATGAGCGTTCATAAGACGTAAAATAATAGCCGCACTGGCTAAGTATCGTTCACGGAAACCCATTCCGTGTTGATAACTAGCCAGTGCGGCTATTATTTTGTTTCCTTGCCAAGCGCACAACTAATCAGAATGCTAAACCGACCAGATAGTGAATGGTAATGGTAATCAAACCAATGATAATGTTACGAATAATGGCGCGCCGGGCGAAACCGTGGCCGAGTTCGGCGGAAAAGTAGCCCGTCAGGCCGACCGCAATGACGGTGGCGATAATGGTGGCCGGCCACTGCCAGAAACCATTGATAAAGGTGAGGGCGAGTAACGGCAATAGTCCGCCAAGTGCTGCACACACCATCGAAGCAAAGGCCGCTGCCCACGGGTTCATGAGTTCGCTTGGATCCAGACTGTACTTAGCACTTACAATTGCGGGGAGCGGGTCGTTCGCCATAAATTCATCCGCAATTTCTGCGGCCGTTGCCGGCGTGACGCCGCGGTCCGTGTAACTAGTCACAATCACCGCCCGTGCCGCTGCGGGATCTCGCCGCAACGCGCGCGATTCCTTCCGCACCGCCGACGCTTCGGTGTCTCGTTGTGCACTCACACTTGCATACTCACCGCCTGCCATCGAGAAGGCTACAGCAATGAGGTCGGCCAACGCGGCGATGAAGAGGGCAAAGGAGTCGGTAGTCGCGGCCCCAACGGAAAACAGTACGCCGACAACGGTCAAAATTCCGTCGTTCGCACCCAACACACCAGCCCGGAGTGTGTTGGCCCGCGTCGCCAGCGAGGCATCCTTGTTCACTTTGATTTTTTTCATTTCGCGGACCTCCTAACGTGCAAAGATGTGGCCGACCATTGTAGTGATAGCCATGGTGATTAAGCCAGCAACCACGTTACGGACGGTGGCCTTCAGCACGTTGGCATTACCCAACTTGGCGGCAATGGCACCGGTAATCATCAGCGCAATCACAACGGAGGCCACCGTGGCCGGAATGCGCCAGGCGTTGCCCACTAACGAAATGGTGAGCATGGGCAATAATGAGCCCAGCGGAAACGAGATGAACGATGCGATGGCGGCACCAAACGCACTCGTTTGTTCACCGGGATCAATGTCGTAACGTTCGCGCACTGCGGTCACCACCGGCGCTTGGTCGAACATTTCCTGCGCTGCTTTGGCCGCTAAATCGTGACTAATCCCCGCGGCGACGTATTTGTGGGTGACAAAGTCGACCTCTGCCTGCGGGTTGAGTTCCATACGCTGGGTCTCATCGGCAGTGGCGCGCTCCTCGGCATCGCGTTGGGCGTGGACACTCACGTATTCGCCCATCGCCATAGAAATGGTGCCCGCTAGCATACCCGCAAAGCCGGCCAACAGGATGTTGTGCGTGCTGACGTTGGCGGCCGCTACACCCAAAACGATGGCGGCCACGGACAGAATACCGTCGTTAGCGCCCATCACGCCGGCACGAATGAGGTTAATTTGGGCATTGAGGCTCAGTTTGCGAGCGCCTTTTTTCTTCTTATTCAATCAGATCAATCCCTTCTAAGTTCCTTCGCTCCCCAGCAAAAGTTATCCTAAACAAAAAAACCAGCATTCACCCACGAGGGGGAGTGCTGGCCAATCGGTTTACTCAGCGGGCCACGGTGACGGTACACGGAGCGTACCGGACTACGTAAGCGACTTGAGAACCAAAGTGGCGGTGTGCGCCAACCTTAGTTTCTGCGCCGACAATGAGTAAATCGGGTTTGACCTGCGGGATGGCCTCGTTAACGAGGACGTCTCCCGGCATGCCTTCTGCAAAAAAAGTTGTGACTGTTGTTACGCCGGCTTTGCGGGCCAGCCGGGCGTATGTATGCAACCGGTGGCGCATGCCCGTACGCGCGCGGTCTAGCAACTGCGTGTTCATGCGGACGTACACACTCACATCATATGGTTCCATCACCATGGCTAAGGTTAACGTCGCGTGCTCAGTTAACGCCCGAGCAACAGCCAACTGTAATCCTAATTGGGTGGTGTCAGTGGGCTCTACGCCCACCATGATGTGTCGAACGGGTTGGATACTGGTACCCGGAAAACTAGCAACTTTGGCCATGTCTACGCCTCCTCACCAATCTGCTTGGAGGCAGGGACAACATGGAATTCATGGCGGTGACCACCGTGATTTGTTTGTACGACATCGCAACGCAGTCATTACCCCCAGTTTGCCGACGATTAACAGCAATCGTCATCAAGCTACTAATTATGGCTGCTAGCCGATTGTTGCGGCGAGCAATCAGTCGTCCCTGACCACCGATAGGCTAAACAAAAGCACTCCTTTCTATCCTTATTAACCTAACTGTCACCAAAGATAGGCTCACCTAAAAATATCCCACTATTGGCGATTGTTTGCAACCGCCAACGGGAAGGTAACAGCGTATTAAAAAAGAGTAGCACCCCAAAGGCACTACTCAATCAAGTCCGCCCGTAGCTTAATTTATCTGGTACGCGGCGAACGTATACTGTTTTGGTAACCCGTTTAGCTGGCTACAGCCGACCGTAATGTGGCCGTAGCAACGTGTGGGGCCCGAATCAACTCGGCGTCCTCAGGTTTACGCTTTGTCAGCTGGCTGAGGACGTACTCAATCTCGGCGTTTTGAATGTTACGCCGCTCGTTACGGAGCACCACTTCCTGGTGGTGGGGGGACTCGGTGAAAATCACCGTTGTCTGACCCAAAGAGTAAACCTGAACAAGCTTAGCGTTAGTGTGCGCCAGTTGCTGTTGCACGAGGTTCGGAAAACTGTTGGTAATGTCGACAAGCCGCATGGCAATCAAACCTTTCTTCTTCTTGTTACCATTATTATACAATGATTATCCGTGTGATGAAAGCGGTAGCAACAATTAATGTGGACGGTTGCTGTCTGGAGAGCCGTTATTGATTAGGAAACGAAAGCCGCTCTGAATAATCAGGGCGGCTTTGTTGGGTCCAGTGTAACGTATTACTTGCTTTGCTTAGTCTGCGGTGCCGGTGCTGGAGCGGCCGCGATGGTAATTTCACCATCGCTGATGCGCGCTTCCAGCTGGTGGTTGGTTGGGTGGTCCAGGTAGAAGTCCGCAACGCGGTCTTCGATTTGTTCCTGGATGACCCGCCGCAACGGCCGTGCACCCATGGCAGGATTGAAGCCTAATTCCACGAGCTTCTCCTTAACAGGGGTAGTGACGTGGATGTTCAGTCCCTGGGCGGCAACGTTGGCGTTCGTGTCGTCAATCATCAAGTCGACAATCTGGAGCAAGTTCTCCTTCGTCAAAGCCTTGAATTCAACGATGTCGTCAAAACGGTTCAGGAACTCGGGCTTGAAGTAGTTGCCTAGCTGGTTAACCACACTGTGCTCAGTGCCCGATGCCGCGGCGGCAAAGCCCACGTTAGCTTCGGCGTCCGTGGCACCCGCGTTACTGGTCATAATGATGATTGTATCCTTAAAGGAAACCGTCCGGCCCTGGCTATCAGTCAAACGGCCATCATCCAGAATCTGGAGGAACATATTCATAACGTCAGGGTGGGCTTTTTCAATTTCGTCCAGCAAGATTAAGCTGTACGGATTACGACGCACCTTTTCGGTTAACTGACCAGCCTCTTCGTAACCAACGTACCCAGGAGGTGAACCGATCAACTTCGACACGCTGTGCTTCTCCATGTACTCGGACATATCGAAGCGCACCATGGCGTCCTCACTCCCGAAGAGTTCGTTAGCGAGCTGCTTAGCGAGTTCCGTCTTACCAACCCCGGTAGGGCCGACAAAGAGGAAGCTACCAATTGGGCGACCAGTCTTGTTAAAGCCGATCCGGTTACGCCGGATTGCCCGCGCAACTTTATCCACGGCCTGGTTCTGACCAATAACTTTGGCCTCCAGGTGTGGGGCTAAGTCCTTCAATTGCTCCTGTTCCTGCTGCTTCAGTTCGCCGACAGGAATGTTGGTCTTCTGCTCGACAATCTGTTCCATGTCTTGCTCAGTAATCTGTGGTACATCTTCATCAGCACTAGATTGCTGTTCGGACTTCATCTTGTTGAGCTTGGTAACCTGATCACGGTAGAAAGCAGCCTTCTCGTAGTCTTCCGCCTTGAGTGCCGTCTGCTTCTGTTCCTCCGCGTCAGCAATCTTTTTGTCAATTGCGGCGGGGTCGATGGGCGTAATGGTCAGGTTCTTGCGACTACCTGATTCATCTAGCAGGTCAATGGCCTTGTCGGGCAAGAAACGGTCCTGAATGTAGCGGGCCGACAACTGAGCCGCAGCCTCAATGGCCTTATCCGTGTACTTGACGTGGTGATAGCTTTCGTACCGGCCTTGGATACCCTTCAAGATGGCAATGGTCTCCTCAACGGAAGGCTCGTCCACCGTGACGGGCTGCAACCGGCGGGCGAGGGCGGAATCCTTTTCAATGGTACGGTACTCACTATTGGTGGTAGCACCGACCAGTTGAATTTCGCCGCGGGCCAAAGCTGGCTTCAGCACGTTACCAGCATCCATACCACCCTCAGCATTGCCGGCACCCACGATTTCGTGAATTTCGTCAATGAAGAGGATGATTTCAGGGTTTTGCTTCATTTCCGTCAGCAGTTGCTGCATCCGTTGCTCAAACTGACCACGCATGCTGGTACCCTGCACGAGGGAAACGACGTCCAACTGAATAACTTGGCGGTCCTGCAATTTCTGCGGCACGTCGCCATTGGCAATCTTCAGTGCCAAGCCTTCAACGACGGCCGTCTTACCGACACCAGCCTCACCAATTAGTACTGGGTTATTCTTGGTCCGCCGGTTAAGGATTTCAATCACGCGGGCAATTTCGCTGTCCCGGCCAATGACGGGGTCGATTTCACCTTTCTTGGCCTGAGCCGTTAAGTTCACGCCATATTGACCAAGCAGTGAGTTGCCGTTGTTTTTCCCGCCACGCGGAGGGCGAGGGCCCTGACCACCAGCCTGGGTCTGTGGTCCCTGACTGTCGGCTGCGCGCTGTTGGTTGTCGTTCATAGCACGAAAAATGCTTTCGAGACTGTTAAAACCGAACGGATCGCCAGCGGAGTTGCTAGCTTCTGCCTGCGCCTTTAGTTCCTGGTAGCAGTTTTGGCAGAGGTTAATCTCACGCTTGGTGCCGTTCACGTTGGTATAAAGGTGAATTGTCGCCGGGTTCTGATGACAGTTTTCACACAACATGCACAACACGTCCTTTCATAGAGGGTTCTTGATCAACGTCAGGCGTGTTTGACCTTTGCTGACCTTGATGTTAGTGTACAACCATTGCTTACTGAATGCAAGCACTCGTGCCTATCGAGTGCTAAGTTAGCAGTGACTTGCGTCCGAAATGTTATTTTCAGGCACACTGGTCGCACTTTACGACCACTATACCTATTATAATACACCGCGGTCGTCTTGCCCTAAGGTTAGCGCCGATTACTACCGTCATGACGGTCAGGACGATATTATTATGGCGATATTTGTCACGGATTGTGTAGGGCATACAATTAACCAACACTTGTAGTGACGCGCCAGTAGTGAAAATGTAATGATTGTGGTGAAACCGATTTCGTGATAAAATTGGCAGTACCTGTTGAAGGGGGTGTCCACGAATGGCAGATGACTATGTAGCACTGATGGATCAGTTGCGTGATGGCTCCCTGGCGGAGTTACGCGTGAAGCCGGATCAATTTATGGCCTTTCGCGCCGCTTGGAATAATTATCCAGAACGTAAAGAGATTGTGGGAACGGCGGAACGCGGTGGTGACATCGTGTATCATGCCGAAGGCGACAAATAGTAACCGTATTCACAAAAAGTGTTGTACACCGTCTGTAAAAATGGTAACCTTTACAGGAATTAACTTTTACTAGCCAAAGGAGAGATTTTTCATGGAAACACGTGATTATAACATTATTGCTGACAGCGGGATTCACGCACGTCCTGCTACCCTGTTGGTACAGTCTGCAAGCAAGTTCCAGTCTGACGTTAACTTGGCCTACAACGGCAAGTCCGTCAACCTCAAGTCCATCATGGGTGTTATGAGTTTGGGTGTCGGCAAGGGTGCTGACGTTACCATTACCGCAGAGGGTGCCGACGAAGCCGACGCCATTGCTGCGATTGACGAAACCATGAAGAAGGAAGGCCTCGCTTAACATGACCAAAGAACTCAAGGGTATTGCAGCTTCCGACGGTATTGCCGTTGCGAAGGCCTACATGCTCGTGGAACCTGATCTTTCCTTCGATCAGAAGACCATTACGGACACAGATGCCGAAGTATCGCGTCTCAAGGACGCCACTAAGGCTTCTCACGACGACCTGCAGCTGATTCGTGACAAGGCAAAGGAATCGCTCGGTGAGGAAGAAGCACAGGTTTTTGATGCTCACATGATGATTCTGGACGACCCTGAGTTCACCGGCGCCATCGAAAGCAAGATTACCGACGATAAGGTTAACGCTGAACAGGCGTTGGATGACGTCTCCAAGATGTTCATCGCCACCTTTGAAGCAATGACCGACAACCCCTACATGCAGGAACGTGCAGCCGACGTGAAGGATGTTTCCAAGCGTCTGCTGAGCCATCTGCTTGGTGTGGCTTTGCCGAACCCTGCTTTAATTAACGAAGAGGTTGTCATTGTGGCGCACGACTTGACGCCTAGTGACACGGCTCAACTCAACAAAAAGTACGTTAAGGGTTTTGTTACCGATATCGGTGGACGTACGGCGCACTCCGCCATCATGGCGCGGTCACTGGAAATTCCTGCCGTTGTTGGTACCGACTCCGTTACGACTAGCGTTGAAGCCGGTCAAATGATTGCGGTTGATGGGTTGACGGGTGACGTAGTGGTTGAACCTTCCACGGAACAGCAGGCTAGTTTCAAGAAGGAAGCCGAAGACTACGCTGCCGAACGTGCCGAATGGGCTAAGCTCAAGACAGCCACAACCGTTACGGCTGATGGTAAGCACTACGAACTGGCCGCTAACATTGGTACGCCAAAGGACCTCGACGGTGTTCACGCTAACGGGGCCGAAGCCATTGGCCTTTACCGGACTGAATTCCTGTACATGGACTCAGCCGAACTGCCGACCGAGGACGATCAGTTTGAGGCTTACAAGGAAGTTCTTGAATCTATGAGTCCAAAGCCAGTGGTTGTGCGGACCATGGACATTGGTGGGGATAAGCACCTGCCATACATGCCGTTGCCAGAAGAAATGAACCCATTCTTGGGTTACCGTGCCATTCGGATTAGCTTGGACCGTCAGGAAATCTTCCGGACACAGTTACGCGCTTTGCTACGGGCATCTGCCTTTGGTAAGTTGCGGATTATGTTCCCAATGATTGCTACGATTCAGGAATTTGAAGCCGCTAAGAAGATCTTCTTGGAAGAGAAGGCCAACTTGGAAAAGGCTGGTACTAAGGTTGCTGATGATATCCAGTTGGGTATCATGATTGAAATCCCAGCCGCTGCCGTTTTGGCAGACCAGTTTGCTAAGCACGTTGACTTCTTCTCCATCGGTACTAACGACTTGATCCAGTACACGATGGCCGCTGACCGTGGTAACGAGCACGTTTCGTACCTGTACCAGCCGTACAACCCATCCATCTTACGCCTTGTTAAGCACGTGATCGACGCTGCGCACAAGGAAGGCAAGTGGGCCGGTATGTGTGGTGAAGCCGCAGGGGACCCAATTATGGTGCCACTGTTGCTCGGCATGGGCTTGGACGAATACTCAATGAGTGCGACTAGCATTTTGAAGGTACGGAGTCTGATGAAGCGCCTCTCAACGACTGACATGCAGAAGTTGAGTGAAGTCGCCATGAACGAACACATCAGTAACGACCAGAACAAGGAATTAGTGGAAAAGAACGTTCACTAACACCTAGATGGTTGTTTAGAAGAGCTGTCCGCAATGATGCGGGCAGTTTTTTTACGCTTTATGTTTACAAATGTAAATCTTAGGTGTACGATTACACTTGTAAACGAACGGAGGAATTCTTCATGGCAGACTTAACTTTTGACGTGAGCCCCGCGGAGTGGGCCGTTTTGCGCATCGTGTGGACGCTGGACGGTGCGGATACTGGCACCATCGTGGACGCCTTGGTCGCAAAACGTGGCTGGGCACCCGCCACCATTAAAACTTTGCTGGGCCGGCTGGTAAAGAAGGGCGCACTCACGACCACCAAGGACGGTCGGCAGTTCCACTACACCGCTACCATCGGCGAGCAAGACTCCATGCATCACGTACTGCAGGCGCAGGTGGCCGCGATGTGTGCGATGAAGGTGGGGAGTGCCTTAACCCAGACCATTGCCGATATGCCGTTAAGCAAAGACGATATCACTAACCTAGTGGAAGTTTTGAATCAGAAACTAGCCACGGCACCGGCGATGGTTGAGTGTGACTGCTTACCAGCGTCAATGCGGGGAGTACAGCACGAAGGACACTGCTAGACGTAATTAATTATTGGGGGTAACCATGACGGATATGAATGAGCACGAAACAATGGATATGACGGGGATGGATATGTCCTCCATGAACAATATGCACGGTATGCACCACAACATGGCGGGGATGGACGATCCGGGGATGAAGTACATGGGCAACCTGAAACAAAAGTTTTGGGTCAGCCTGGTATTAATGGTCATCGTGGTGTTATTGGCCCCACTAATGGGGATGCAGTTGAGCGTTGGTGGACTGAGTTTGCCAATTACTTTTCCTGGTAGCGAATGGGTACTCCTAATCGTGGCAACGGCACTATTTCTCTACGGTGGGCTCCCGTTTGTCCGCGGCGGCATCGAGGAAATTAAGGCGCGCAAACCCGGCATGATGGCTTTGATTGGGTTGGGAATATCCGTTGCGTATTTGTACTCCGTGTACGCCTTTGTGGCGAACAACCTCATCCCAGGTCACGCCCACGTGATGAACTTTTTCTGGGAGTTAGCCACGTTAATTGTCATCATGTTGCTCGGCCACTGGGTCGAGATGAACGCCGTGATGAAGGCGGGCAACGCGACTGATAGTTTGGGCCAGATGTTGCCCGATACGGTGCACATGTTGCACGGGGACGAAGTGATGGACATGCCTTTGGCGCACGTCCAGGCTGGTAGTAAACTCCGTGTTCTGGCTGGGGAATCGATTCCAGCCGACGGTCAAATTGATGACGGAGATACCACCGTTAACGAAGCGTTGGTTTCTGGCGAATCGGCCCCCGTGGTTAAGCACGCCGGCGACCAGGTGACAGGTGGTACCGTAAATGGCGATGGCACCATTACCATGACGGTGAGCGCGGTCGGCGAGGACGGCTTCATTGGTCAAATCGGGCACATGGTTAGTGATGCCCAGCAGCAAAAGAGTCGTGCCGAAAACGTCGCGTCGCGTGTAGCTGGCTGGCTGTTCTACATTGCGCTGGTAGTCGGCCTGTTGACGGTGGCGGTGTGGACGCCGATTAACGGCTTTGGTCCCGCCCTAATGATGGGTGTAACGGTGCTTATTATTGCCTGTCCGCACGCTCTGGGGTTAGCCCTGCCACTGGTCATCGTGCGCGCGACCGGGATGTCGGCTAAGCGTGGGTTGCTGGTCCGGAACCGCAACGCGTACGAGGCAACGAGCAAGGCCCGCTACATTATGTTCGATAAAACCGGTACGTTGACTACTGGTCACTTTACGGTGAACGCCGTACAACCGTTGGTGGATGGTGTGACCGCAGATGACCTGCTGGCCGACTTTGCCGCGCTGGAGCAAAGTAGCACGCACCCATTCGCAACTGGGGTCCTGGCAGCAGCTAAGCAAAAGCGTGTGGACGTGACTCCCGCTGATAACGTTCAGACCATTCAGGGTGCCGGTCTGAGCGGCGAGCTGGACGGCCGCCAGTTGATGATTGTTAACGCTAAGTACCTGGTGGCGCACGGCCTTGACTTCGATGCCACCAAAGTCGACCAGCTAGCGGCGGCCGGCAACACGGTATCCTTGCTGGTGGTCGACCAGCAGGTTCAGGGTCTGGTGGCTGCGGGGGATGTTGCTCGTCCAGAAGCAGCCAAGGCCATTGCCGGTTTGAAGCAGGCCGGGTTGACACCAGTTATGTTGACCGGTGACAATCAGCAGACCGCCGCGACCGTCGCGGCCGCCCTCGGAATTGATGATGTGCACGCCGAATTAATGCCCGCCGACAAGTCCCGGCTGATTAGCGAATATCAGCGGCGGGGCGGCGTGCTGATGGTGGGAGATGGTATCAATGACGCCCCCAGCCTGGCAGGTGCCGACGTTGGGATTGCCATTGGCGCTGGTACCGACGTCGCGATTGACGCTGCCGACGTGGTGTTAGTGTCTAGCAAGACGACTGACATCCTCAACTTTGTCCGTCTGGCCAAGGCTACAAACCGTAAGTTGGTGCAGAACATTTGGTGGGCGGCGGGTTACAACATTGTAGCGATTCCGCTCGCTGCCGGCGTTCTGGCACCAATTGGTATTACGATGCCCGCAGCGTTGGGTGCGGTGGTGATGAGCCTGTCCGCAATCATTGTGGCGATTAACGCAATGACTTTGCGCGCACCGAGTGTTGAGTAATTGAGCAAGCAAAAAGCGTCGGCCAGGTTGGTCGGCGCTTTTATGCTAGACGCGGTTATTGGAATGTGGCCGGATCAAGCACCTTATAGCCAGTCTCGAAGTAACCGTTGGCACTGGCAGCGCGGTTGGTGAACGCTTGGAGGGGCTTAAACGCGGGCGTGGTTTTAAGGGCAAAGTAGTTGCTACCGCGCAACCACGAGGTCATCAACATGTAGTTAACCTCCGGCGATTCTTCGCGCATCAAGCACATCATGCCGACGCCGGGGTACTGTTCACGCTGGTCGATTAGTTTGGCCATATTTGCTTCAAAGACGGACACGTCGTCACTGGTCAAACCAAAGTGCATGAAGTGTATGTACTCGTTCAGCGCAACGTGTCCCGTACTGATCACGGGCCGGTAAGTAACGGGCATGGTATAGCGACCCTCACCGGATAGGTCGAGCAGCGCGTAATCGGCACCGTGGTTACTAGGCTCAAGTAAAAATTGTTGGTCATTATGCATAAGACTGCGCAGTACGCCTTGCGTACCAAAGACAGTTTGGATACGATTAGTCATAGAAAGCACCTCCATAATGATTATACCGCGGACTAACGGGTGGATGGTGACTGGGAGGTAATTAACTAATGGAAATTCGTGTATTAGGTTATTATGGCGGTTATCCAGCCGATGGTGTTGGTACCAGTGCGTACCTGGTCACCAGTGGGGATTACCACTTGCTGATGGATGCCGGTAGTGGCGCTCTGTTAGAGCTAGAGCCGGTACTGGACCCGTTGCAGCTGGATGCCGTATTATTGACGCACTACCACCACGATCACACTGCCGACGTGGGCACGCTCCAGTATTACTGGCAATTACGTCCTGGCGCCAAGAAGGAGCCGGTGTTACCCATTTACGGCCACACAAAGGATCCGTTGAACTTTGCAGCGTTGACGTTTGGTGATTTTACTATTGGCCGGGGCTACACGGCTGACAGCACGGTTGACCTGGGCCCGCTGCGGTTGACGTTCTTGGAGACGGAGCATCCGGTGCCCGCCTTTGCGGTGCGCATCGAAGAGACGACCACTGGCAAAGTGGTGGTGAACACGAGTGATACGCGTTACTTCGGCGGTCTGGCTCCGTTTAGTCGGGGAGCGGACCTGCTACTGGCGGACACGAACTTCCTGGCGGATAAACCGGCACCACGGTGGCATTTAACGGCGCCAGAGGCTGGCAAAGTAGCGGCGGACGCCGGTGTCGGCCAGTTGGTGCTGACGCACTTGCCGCAGACCGTTAACTTGCACGTACTGCAGCAACAAGCACAGGACGCGGCGGGGGACATCCCCGTACTCTTGGCCAGCGAACACCCGGTATTGCGGGTGTAGGTGGCGGTTTTGGTCGGTGGGGGTGCCGTGGCGTGCTGCGACTTTGTGGACCGCTCCACGGTGACCGCTGCTAGTGGCTGGTCGTACTGACGCGGTGGTTCCGGTTGAG